>JAAUQA010000302.1 GCA_012032855.1 Candidatus Competibacteraceae bacterium | reverse complement strand
CGATGGCGTGGGTGATCGTGTAGGCATGCAATTGCTGCTGGAAGATGTCCGCCGTGGTTTTGTAGGACGCTTGCTGGCCTTCGATCTGCTGATAGCTGGCGTTTTCGTCGAAGATCGGCGTACCGGTGAAGCCGAACAACTGGGCATTGGGGAAAAACGCCTTGATGGCCTTGTGGTTCTCGCCGAATTGCGAGCGGTGGCATTCGTCGAAGATGAACACCATGCGCTGATGGCGCAACGGTTCCAGCCGCTCCTTGTAGTTACGCTTGTTGCTGCCATCAAGCGCCAGGCCGAGCTTCTGGATAGTGGTGACGATCACCTTGTCGGCGTAGTCGTCGGAAAGCAGCCGTCGCACCAGGGTTTCGGTGTTAGTGTTCTCCTCGACGCAGCCCTCCTGGAATTTGTTGAATTCTTCCCGCGTCTGCCTATCGAGGTCTTTGCGGTCCACCACGAACAGACATTTATCGATGTCCGGGTTGTCCTTGAGCAGGGTAGAGGCTTTGAAAGAGGTGAGGGTCTTGCCGCTGCCGGTGGTATGCCAGATGTAGCCGTTGCCGCAGTTTTGGTGAATGCACTCGACAATCGCCTTAACAGCATAGATCTGATAGGGGCGCATCATCAGCAATTTCTGCTCGCTGGCCACCAGCACGGTGTAGCGGCTGATCATCGCACCTAGCGTGCACTTGGCGAGGAATTTCTTAGCGAAACCGTCCAAATGGGTGATTTTCTTGTTGGCCTCGTCGGCGAATTGGTAGAGCGGCAAAAATCGCTCGTCGGCGTTGAAGCTAAAGTGGCGGCTGTTGTTATTGGCGAAGTACCAGGTATCGCTGCGGTTGCTAACAATGAACAGTTGTAGAAAACAGAGCAGAGTTTTGCTGTAGCCGTTGCCAGAGTCGTTCTTGTAATCGACAATCTGCTGCATCGCCCGGCGTGGGCTGATAGCCAGCGTTTTCAGCTCGATCTGCACTACCGGCACGCCGTTGATGAGCAGGATCACATCATAACGATGGTGACTGTTGTCGGTGTTGATGCGCAGTTGGTTGACCACTTCAAAGCTGTTCTTGCACCAGTCCTTGATGTTGACCAAGGTGTAGTAAAGCGGTGTGCCGTCGTCGCGCTCGAAACTATGGCGCTCGCGCAGATGCCGGGCAGCGGCGAAAACGTCCGGGGTGATGATCTGCTCTTGCAAGCGGTGAAACTCGTTGTCGGTCAAATGGACCCGGTTGAGGGTCTCGAACTTCTCACGGAAGTTGTGCTCCAACACGACGCGGTCGCGGATGTCCGGGCGGTAGGTGTATTTGAGATCGCCCAGTTTTTCGATCAGCGCTTGTTCGATTTCTTGCTCAATCATAGATTATTCTAGGGTATGCAGATACGCGCTTTACCGCCATATGACCGTGGTGAAAATACCATAGACTACAGTCAATTCTTACTTTGCTCATTCGCAAGGTTCCACTTTGGGGAATTCACGGCTAGCGTGACTTGGCCGCAGAACAGCCCGATTCCCCAGCGATGACCGAATCTGACCGCTTGCTTAAGGCACGTCAAGCTATGCAGGCCGCTGGTTGCTGGAGCCCCAATCAGCAAATGGGTAGCCGCTGGCCCATCGGTTGCGTGGCGTTAGAGATTACCCAACGCTGCAATCTGGATTGTACGCTTTGCTATTTATCCGAACATTCCGAAGCAGTTCATGATATTCCGTTGGCGGAAATCTGGCGGCGGATTGACCTGATTGATCAGTATTATGGAAAAAACACCGATGTCCAGATCAGCGGCGGCGAACCGACTCTGAGGGACAAGCAAGAGTTGTTGGCTATCGTAAGACGACTTCGGGCACTTGGAATGCGGCCGACGCTCATGACTAACGGCAAGCGGGTGACTCGTTCTTTGCTAGAAGCATTAGCCGCTGCTGGTTTGATGGATATCGCGTTTCATATCGATACCACTCAGCAACTCAAAGGCTACGCCAGCGAAGTTGAATTGAATGCGCTGCGCCAGCGCTATATTGATCGTGCGGTAGGTTTGCCGATTTCAGTCTTTTTTAACGCCACGATCCATCAGGGCAATTTTCACGAAATTCCTGGTCTGGTGCGCTTCTTCCAGCACAACGCGGGCAAGGTCAGGACAGTTTCGTTTCAATTGCAAGCGGATACCGGACGCGGTGTCGCAGGGCAGCGCGATGTGCTGATTACGCCGGATAGCGTCACCGAGCAGATTCAGTTAGGGGCAGCAGCGACAATCAATTTTTCCGGTTCCTTAACCGGTCATCCGGCTTGCAATCGCTATGGCCTATGCCTAGCGGTGAATGGCAACTTGTACGATCTGTTGGATGATGCAGAGTTTATCGGTCGGCTACAAACGGCCACCGCTCATCTAACCTTAGATCGTGCCCGTCCCTATCGGACCGTGCTTAGATTTGCTGGGTGGCTGGCTACTCAGCCACGCCATTTCTGGTCCGTGTTCGGTTGGGGGATCAGCAAGCTTTGGCGCATGAAACGGGATTTATGGGCCGCCAGAGGACGCGTTCACACGCTATCCTTTTTCATCCACAATTTCATGGATGCCGGGTCGTTGGATGCCGAACGCATCCATGCCTGCGTATTCAAAACCATGACGCAGCAGGGTCCCGTATCCATGTGTCTGCACAATGCCAAACGGGATGAGTACATACTGCAGCCGGTCGTCATACCGACTCCAAGCGGCAAACGGCTTTGGCGACCCCTGACCGGGCAGTTTGACGAAACGCCGAACTCGCCTCAGGCGGTCACGGCCTATTCTCTCAAGCGCTTGAAAGGGCGTGCCCGCAAACGGTGGTTGGAAAGCGAGGGTTAACAGGGATAAACTCCAAACTCCATCGTTTGTCTTTCCAGACTGATGAGTGATCGCCCATGAAAGCAGAACACCTGATTGAGCAGTTGACCCCCGACCGCGAGATGGCCGAGCCCAGCTACCTGCAAGTGGCACAGAAACTTACCCAGCTTATTGAATCGGGAAAGATTGTCACCGGGCAAAGCCTACCTTCCGAACGGGTGCTGGCCGAGAAACTGCAACTCAGCCGCACAACCGTGCGGCGGGCCTACGACGAGTTGCGTGCCAAGGACTACTTGTCCACCCACGGCCGCGCCGGCGTGGCCGTCAAAGCGCCGCCGCGTTTGTCACCCAACCTGGGGCGTCTCAAGGGTTTCACTGAGGAAATGCGGGAGCTGGGGATGGAGCCCTCTACCCGCTTGCTGGAACGGGAAATCGTGATGGATCGCACCCTGTCGTCGCTGTTCGAACGCCCCACCACGGCTCAATTTCTGCGCCTAGTGCGGGTACGGCTGGGGGATGGCACGCCACTGTCGCGGGAAGTCGCCTGGTATGACCTGACTGCTGCTCCTGAGCTTGCCGATTGGGATGTGGCGGGTTCGGTATACCAATATATTTATGATCGTTGTGGCATTGCCTTGACCCGTGGCGAGCAAACGATTGAGGCCGTCATGAGTTCCGACGCCGAGACTGAGGTGTTCGAGTTCGACGAACCTGGCCCGTGTCTGCTCATGAAACGCAAGACTTACAACACTTCCGGACAGATGATTGAATATGTCGAGGGTACGTTTCGCGGCGATGCCTATGCATACCGTGTGACGCTTAACCTGGAACGGCAGCAGTCATAAAAGCCTCGACCTCGGCGCGCGGGGTAAACCATCAAGAATTCCTTCGCGAGCAGCGATGAGCGCTCCACAGACGTTGCCGATCCGCAAAGAGTCAATCAGGGGCAAGCCTTGCAGTAGCGACCACACCAATCCACTACCAAAAGCATCGCCAGCACCGGTAGCGTCGATCTGACCAATTCGGTAGGCGGGCTGACTCACGAGTTGGCCCGCCCTATCAAGAGCGACGCAACCCCTATCCGCCAAGGTGATCACTAGCAGCCCACCATCCCAACCAATACGCATTGCCAGATCGGGCAGTTGCTCCACCCACTCGTCGCGCGTCATGGTCTCCAGAACAGGCTGACTAAACAGCTGCGCCGCTTCAGTAGCGTTGACCACCAGTACATCGGTCAGTGCCAGCAACTCGTTATCAATTCGACGCCACGGGGAGGGATTCAGGTAGGTTCGTTTGCCGAGTCGGCGAGCCCATTGGAAGGCATTGAGGATCACCGGATCCGGATTTCAAACTGAGCCACTACCCAATCGGCAGCGAAGAAAACCTTACACGCCTGATTCACGTGGTCAGAATTCAACAGCGCGTTTGCGCCAAGATGGGCCGCCAGGAAATTGCGACCGTCCGGCGCGATAAAACCTACTCCATAGCCGGAAGTCGGTCCCAGTGTCAGAACCCAATCCGTGTTAATACCCTCCTCTGCAAGTCGGCGCGTCACGGCTTTACCCGCTTCGTCCTGTCCCACCGCCATCAGCAGATCTACCGTAACGCCCAAACGATGTAACCCCACGGCAAGGTTCAAGCCCTTACCACCATGTTCCTGAAAGTGACGAGTCGCCGCCAGGGATTCGCCGGCTACCGGCAAACGATCCACATATAAAAAGTTGGCGTTCATGTAGTTGCCGAGCACGAAGGCGCGCATGGAATATCTACCCCAAGTCTTTGGAATGTGCTAAGCGTTTCATTGGCAGCGCAAATCAAGCGTTGTGATGGGGCGTTTCACACAGGGTCCAGTTTGAAATTATGATTGACATTTAGTGGTTTTATTGGTATTTTTTTAAGTACGCTATCTATATTAAAATGATCATAGCCTACGTGAATTGCATTTTTTAAATGGCTTGTGTTGTATTCTTTTAGTTCTCTGGAGTCTAATAAAATAAGGTTTGTTTTTGGTATTGCTAATTCTTGAGGCGAAATGTAAGGGATACTATTTTCATTGTGTTTCTTCAATAATTTATCAATAGATTTTTGAGCAAAAAGGGATGCACTATAGAATAGAATTAAAAATAAAATAGTGTTTTTCATAAATGTTTAGTCTTTCAAATTTAATAAAATTACAGTTGAATACGGAATCCTTGCAAGCTGCTTTCTACAGGTGGTAATATTTCTGTATTATCCCAAATGCCTGTTACAA
>JAAUQA010000017.1 GCA_012032855.1 Candidatus Competibacteraceae bacterium | reverse complement strand
CAGCATATTGGTGGGCGCTTTCCTCCACAACGCTTGCCACTGTCGTGATGGAAAAAACTGAAATACGGCACCTTGATGCCGGAATGATCCAGCACACCCGCCGAAGCTAATAACAACACCAGCCAGACCAGCGTATAGTGCTCTTCCAGGGCAGCAGTCATGATCAGTGCCTTAGAGACAAAGCCACTGAACAGCGGAAATGCCGAGATCGACAATGAACCAACAATGCAAAACCCTGCGGTGAGTGGCATCGACTTATACAGCCCACCCAATTCCGAAGCCTTGATGGTGCCAACCCGAAACAGCACTGCCCCCATGCTCATAAACAGCAACGCCTTATAGAGAATGTGGCAAAACGCATGGGCCGCGGTGCCGTTGAGCGCCAGTTCCGTCCCGATGCCGATGCCGACCACCATAAAGCCCAACTGGTTGTTGAGGCTGTAGGAAAGCACCTTGCGCAGGTCATTCTCGATGACCGCGAAGAAGATCGGAAATGCCGTCATCACGGCACCGATGTAAATCAACATTTCGGTGCCGGCATACCCCCTTGCCAGCGAGTAGACCGCTAGCTTGGTAGTGAACGCCGACAACATCACAGTTCCGGTCACGGTGGCTTCCGGATACGCGTCCTGCAACCAATTGTGCAGCAGCGGAAACGCGCACTTGATGCCGAAAGCGAGAAAAATCAATACCCCGCCAGGAGTATCTAAGCCCAAATGCTCGAAAGTGATGGACCCGGTAGTGCGTAGATGCAGAATCGCTCCGGCCAATAGCAGCACCCCGGAACCGATCTGGATCACCAGATAACGCAATCCAGCCCGAATGGCCCGCTCAGTACGGCGCGCCCAGATCAGAAACACCGAACCGACTGCCGTCAGTTCCCAGTAAATGAATAACGTAACCAAGTCACCGGCCAGGGTTGCGCCGACGGCAGCGCCAGCGTAGACCAACGCAGCGACATCCTGCAGGGTATCTTGCTGGTGCAGTGCATAGACGACACCTAACCAAGAGGCAATTAGAAAAATCAGCGCGAATATGAAACTGAGGCTATCAAGCCGCAACGTGACCAGAGTGAGGTCGAACAGCGGGACGAGGCCGCTGATACCGTAGTCCATGCCACATAGCTGCACGATGCCCAACAGCGGCAAAGCCAACATGTAAACCGCGCGCACCCGCCCGCTCAGCAGCGGGGCTAACAAACCGCCGATGATCAGGATTAGGGCGGGATTAAGTCCTTCAGCGATCATAATAATCCTCGTCCCGCTTCAGCACTTTACGCAACGCCTTGGCTGACAGTACGATCACACAGTAAGCGACAAAACCGTACAAGCCGTAAAAAATCGGTATGGACTCCTCGAACGCCAGATGGACGTGCTTATGGTAGAACGCATCCACAATCGCTAGCCCGATGCAGACTGCGACCAGTAAGCCGATCAAGCGGTTGACGTTGCGCGGATCGTCCAGCCAATATTTTTTTTCCGGCTGTTCAGTGGAAGGCGATGGAGCACCCATGATGACCTCTCAGGGGGATGTGATCGGCGCGAGTAACGCGTACAGGGTATCGGCATAGAAAAACAGCAACAGACAACCCACTGCAGTTAAACACAACGGCACCACACATAAGAGGGGCGCCTCGCGGATACCGCCCGGTGCTGCGGATTGATCTCCCGACGCTTGCGAATAGTCGGTTTCCGCCGCCGGCATAAAAAAGCCGCGTGCTACCACCGGCAGCAGATAGGCCACGTTCAGTAACGAGCTGATCATCAGTACGCCGAGCACCAGCACATGACCGGTATCAGCCGCACCCAGCATCAGATACCACTTACTCCAGGAACCGCCCATCGGCGGTAGACCGATGATGCTGAGCGCCCCCACCAGAAACGCCCCGAAGGTAAACGGCATCAAGCGACCTAGCCCATCCAGTTGGCTGATTTCGGTTTTATGGGCAGCCGTATAAATGGCACCGGCGCAGAAGAACAGAGTGATCTTGCCCATAGCGTGCATGACGATTTGCAGCGAACCACCGATCACTCCCATCGATGTCGCCAGCGCACCGCCCAACACGACGTAGGCCAACTGGCTGATGGTGGAATAGGCCAAGCGGGCTTTGAGATTGTCCTTGGTCAAGGCAACGACGGACGCCAACAGCAGCGTGATCGAAGCGACCACAATCAGCCATTCGGAAGCACCGGTGGTGCTGAGAAAATCGATGCCGAACACATACACGATTATTTTCATGACCGAGAACACCCCGGCCTTGACCACCGCCACTGCGTGCAGCAGGGCGCTGACCGGGGTCGGTGCCACCATAGCCGCCGGTAGCCAACGGTGAAACGGCATCAGCGCGGCTTTACCGATACCGAACATAAACAGCGCCAGCAGTATGGCCACGGTGGGACCCTGGATTTCGCTATCGGCTAAGATGCCGCCTGGAGTGAAATCCACCGTACCGGTCACCGACCAGGTCCAGATAACGGCCAACAACAGAAAACCAATGGACGTGCTGAGCAGAATACCCAGATAAGTACGCCCGGCCTTCATGGACTCCGGGGTGCCCTTGTGGGTAACCAGTGGATAGGTCGATAGGGTCAGGGCCTCGTAAAAGATGAACAACGTGACCAAATTGCCCGCGAACGCGATGCCCATGGTGCTGGCGATAGCGATAGCGAAGCAGATATAAAAGCGGGTCTGATGTTGTTCATTATTGCCGCGCATATAACCGATGGAGTACAGCGAATTCAATGGCCACAACAGCGAGGCGACGCAGGCGAACGCCATCCCCAGCGGTTCTACCGTGAAACGCAAGGGAATGCCGAAGAACAAAACCGGCAATAAATCCACCGAGGGACGCCCGCCAGCCGCCACTGTGGGCACCAGCGACAACACATTCCACAGCAACAGCAATGAAGTCAGCAGCGTAGCCAACTCCCGCCGATTCGGGTTGGACCCGTTAAACGCAATGAACAGCGCACCGATAAGCGGAATCCACAGCGCCAGCAACAAGGTGATTTCGTGACTCATGGCGCTACCCCCAACAGACTGGCCGCTGCTTGACGGGCAATCCCAGCATTCAAAGAAGTATCCAATCCGAAGTACAGATTGGCCAACGCCAGGGTCCAGGTCGGAATCAGCAATGCCAAGGGTGCTTCCCGCACTGCGGAATCCTCCGGTGCAGGCCGGAAGTAAGCGGTTTCCACGACGCGCCAAATATAAATAACGGCCAACAACGAGGTTATCAGCACCAACAGCGCTACCGGCCACCAGCCCTGTTCCAGCGCCCCCAAAACCAAATACCATTACTGATAAAACCGGCCGTCAGCGGCACCCCGATCAAACTGAGACCACCGATGACGAAGGCCGCCATGGTCCAGGGCATGGTATAGCCTAAACCGGCCATACGTTCGATGGTGGCGGCCATACCAATCCGATAGGACACACAGCCCAAAGCCATAAACAGGGTCGCCTTCATCAGGGCATGATTGAATAAATGAGCGATTCCCCCGGTCAACCCAGTCAACGACACCAAGCTGATACCGAGCAGGATGTAGCCGATCTGCGCGACGCTGGAATACGCCAACATGCGTTTCACATTGGTTTGAAAAATCGCCACCACCGAGGCGCTGAATATGCCGATCAGCGCTAGCGGCAACAAGACTAAATCCAACCGCATGGTAGTGAAGGAAAACTCGGCGCCGAAGATGGTGAAGAAAATGCGCAGTAAAATATAGATCGCCACCTTGGTCGCTGTGGCGGATAGAAACGCGGTGACTACTGAAGGACCGTAGGCATACGCATTAGGTAGCCACAAATGCAGGGGGAACAAGGCCAGCTTGAGTCCGACCCCGACGGTTAGAAACGCGAAAGCGGCCCGCACCGTGCGGGTATCTTCCACCAACGGGATGCGCACGCTCAAATCGGCCATATTGAGGGTGCCGGTCATCACATACAGCAGACCGATGCCGATCAGAATAAAGGTAGCGCCGATGGTGCCCATGATCAGGTATTGATAAGCGGCCGTCAGTGCACGCCGATCATGTCCGGTACTGATCAGTACGTAGCTGGACAGCGACGAGATTTCCAGGAACACAAACACATTGAATGCATCGCCGGTGATGGTCATACCCAACAGGCCGGTCAGACACAGTAGATAAGCAGCGTAGAACCAGGGCCTCTTGTTTTCCGGCAAGCGGATGCGGTAATCGACGATGAGCCGGGAAAATGTCAGCACCACCGCGCCGACGGTCGCCACGATCAGCAACATGAAGGCGTTGATCGTGTCAATACGGTACTCAATACCCCAAGGCGCCGGCCAACCACCCATCGCGTAGCTGATCACGCCGTGGGTCGTGACCTGGTAAAGCAACACCGCAGCGATGAAAAAGGCTAACCAACTGGCGCCCAAGGCAATCAGCCAAGCGGTTTTACCGCGTTGCAATAGAGCGCATATCGGCGCGGCTAATAAGGGTAAAACAACTTGCAGAGCCGGAAGATTTGCCGCGATCACAGGGATTCTTCTTCGGATTGGCTGTGAATTTCGTCTTCTTCGATGGTGCCGTAACTCTCATTGATGCGCACCACCAAAGCCAGTCCTAGCGACGTGGTGGCGATACCGACCACGATGGCGGTAAGAATCAAGACGTGAGGAATGGGATTGCTATAAACAGTGATATTGTCAGCAATAATCGGCGCGGTGCCGCCGATGATCTTACCCATACTGATGTACAGAATGAACACAGAGGTTTGAAAGATACTCAACCCGACCAACTTCTTGACTAGGTTGCTGCTGGAGATCACCACATAGAAACCGGACATCATCAACACGACGACGACCCAGTAATTGTAGTAACTGAATACAGTTGTCATGGTTCAGCGTCCCCGCCAAGCAAAAGCAAAGAAAATAGTGATCATGACCGCCGCCACTGTAATACCTACCCCCAATTCCACCAGCAGAATGCCAAGATGTTGGCCGTGGACCGGATCGTGAGCATCCAATACGCCGTAATCCAGAAAATTGCCGCCCAGCAACAAACCCACTACACCGACACCGGCATAGATCAGCACCCCGGCGGAGATAAGCCACCGCAGTAACGAGGGCGGAAACAGCACGCGGGCATTGTGCAAACCGAACACCAGTGCGTAGAGAATCACCCCCGCGCCAAAAATCACCCCGGCCTGAAAGCCTCCACCTGGACCGAAATCGCCATGAAATTGCACATAGAGGGCAAACAAGAAAATCATCGGCAGCAACAAACGGGTCACGACGCGCAAGACCACATAATGCTTCATGGTTTATCGTCCTCGTCGGAATCTTCCCGGCGACGGGCACCGCCAATCAGCATCAACACCCCGATACCGGCAGTGAAAACTACCACGGTCTCCCCTAACGTATCGTAGCCCCGGTAACTGGCCAGCACGGAGGTAACGATGTTGGGGATGCCGATTTCCTCAGGTGATTGTTCGATATAGCGCGGCGCGACATGTTTGTGGATGGGATCTTCCGGCGAGCCGAAAGGCGGAATGTCCAAGGTTCCGTAAATCAATGCGGCGCCGGTGATCAGCACCACAATCAGCGGCAATACCGGATTACGTTTGGATGCTTTTTCCCGGCTGGTGGTCAGCGCCAGCGTGCTCAACATAAAAACCGTAGCCACACCGGCGCCGACCGAGGCTTCGGTAAACGCCACATCGACGGCGTCCAGCACCACGAACAAGCCGGCGGATACCAGGCTATAAATACCGGACAGCATGACCACGGCAAACAAATCTTTCAAACGGATGATCGCGATGGCAACCACCACCAGCAAGGCCAGGAGAAAGGTATCGATAAGCAGTTCGATGACGGCGTTCCCCTAATTTTTCTTGTGGAACAGCGGTTGGGGATTCTCAGGATCGGCTAACGCCGCCCGTGCCAGTGCGTGAGTAGCCGTCGGACTGGTGAACCACAAAAACATTAGGATCAACAGTAATTTGATGGACACCTGGGTCAATCCGGCCTGGAACAGCAGACCCAAGATGATCAAACCGGCACCCAAGGTATCGGTGATGCCTGCTGCGTGCAGGCGGGTGTAAAAATCCGGCAAGCGCATCACCCCGATCCCACCGACGATGACAAAAAACGCACCGCTCAGCAGGGTCAGCCAGCTTAGCAAGTCGAGCAGAATCGTCATTTATTGTTCTCCGTTTCCCTGGCGGCGCGGCCAACCCAAATCGCCGTAGCGAATGAATTTCATTACGGCGATCGTGCCGATGAAATTGATCAGGGCATAAACCAAAGCAATATCGAGAAAATCGGGTCGCCCGGTCATGAAGCCGAAGACAGCGATTAACAGTACGGTTTTGGTGCCGAACATGTTGACCGCCAGGATACGGTCATAAACCGTGGGGCCCAGCAACGCGCGTAACACAGCCAACACCATGCAGACCAAAATACCGAGAGCGGTGACTACGAACATCAGGTTTTGCTTTCCAGTTGCGTCACGCGTCGGCCCATCTCGCCTTCCAAGACGGCGTCCGCCGCTTCTTGCGTCAGCGCATGCACATCGAAGGTTTCCCCGCGCATATAGGTGGTGACTGTACCGGGAGTCAGGGTAATGGAATTAGCATAAATTACTCGGCCCAGATCAGTCCTTTGGGTAGGCTTGACGCTGATCATCGTGGGACTGATCGGCAATTGTGGGTCCAGAATAATCCGGGTGACGTCAATATTGGATTTGAGAATCTGCACCAGCAACCAGGGCCAGTAAAAGAAAATTTGCAATTTGAGTCCCAGGCGCAAGGGAGTTTCCTCGGGATCAAGCACTTCTGCACGCCAGGCGATGAATACGCACAGCGTACAGGTCAACACCCCGAAGGTCAGCAACAGCGGATTATCGTAGAAGCCGGACAGCAACAGCCAGATGGCGAAGCAGAACAACCAAAGATTGATGAAGTGGAACACTCGGTTTCTCGCCTTGTTATTCTCGTCGCATAACTCCCAGGCAATAATAGCTGGCTTCCTGGGATGTTCAAGAAAGCGGAGTGTTTATGTGGTTAAGGATCGGTTACGGCATCCAGCACTCGTTGAACCTCAGCAACCGTATCGGTACTACAAACATCTTCCGAAGACAACAGCGCCTCCAAACGGGCGAGTTGAGTTTGCAGATGCTGATTGTTTGTTCCTGTCGGGCCAACACCTCTTCCGCTCCAATCTCACCCTGACCTACTTGTCCAAACAGGTGTCGTGAAGAACCAAAGTACGGTGTCAATAACCAGGTGGTCAGCAAACCGCAGATGAAGACGAACAACACAGCCGTACCCCATACCCAGTCTCGTTGATACGATGGAATATCGCTTTTCGAAACGTAGACGTGTAGCCCCGGATCGTGCTGGATAGCCATGGTTAGGGCTCCACCGTAAAGTCCGTGACGGATTTCAATTCATCCGGTACTACCATACCTTTGAAAATTTGTTCTTGGTCATTTCTCAATAAACGAACCTGAAAAGGCGTAACGGGCGGCGCATTGCCATCTTTGCGAGCGTAGTATTTGACCGCCACCCGGTAAGTCCCTGCAGCGGCTTGTCCCTGGGGCCAATGAATATTCTCGACCGGCCTATCCATCAACTGTTTGCCGGCATTCCGATCGACATCCAAGGCACCCCCACAGACGGTGGGAGTGTTGTAATACAAACGCTCGCCATTTGGGCAAATCACCACCAAATCCAGATCATTTCGGTTGTTCCAGAGCAGCGTTACGGTGATTTCTCCAACCTTCCCCCCTTCTGTTGCCAAACGGTCGGTAAACTCCTGGCTTTCTTCGGCCGTCGGTTCAGGTACGGTTTCTACTGCCGGTGATGTGTCAGGTTCTGGGGGTGTTGCTGCCGTTGACTCAGGCATGTCAGTTTTGGATAGGGCCGACTCCAGGGTTTCTGTAAGGCTTCCTTGAGATTCCGGCAGGGATTCGGCAGCTTCGGCAACGGCTGATTTAGTACCGTTTGTTATCCCCAATGGTGTAGATTCGGCCTTCTCCATCATTCCGGCTTCTCCGATCATAGCAGGCTCGGTACTGTCCATCGTACCGGTTTTCGGAGTGGGTGCTAATGTCTGCGCTTCGGAGCCGCAATCGGCACATTGCAAGCGTTGCTCGTTGAAATCCTGCAGCAACTGGTTGAGTCTGGCACGCAATTCAATTTCCCGACTGCGGGCATCAAGTAAAGCAACGGAGTTCGCTCCGGTGACCGCTGTTATCTGATTCGCATCAGGCACCCGAATGAGATAATTCAGCACCGCAGCCAGAACTAACAGCAGCACAGCAATAATCACCGTGCTCCAAAACAGCTTGGAGCCCACCACAACGAACAATTTAACCAAGACGGGCTCGGGTTTTTCAATCTCCATTACGGGCAACGCAGGCGGTTTTTGAGGTTGCAACGGCTGGGATACGGCCGGTATTTCAGGAAGTTCCGGCGGTACCAAAGCCGGCGGCATTACGGAATTTGGCTCTGCGCTAAGCGCGTCGCCCGGTTCCGGTGTTGGCTGAACATTCAACCCATCCCGTAAGCGCGGCAAATCAATCAGTTCGCCCCAACTCGGTTCCGGGAAGAACCCCCAATAAGTAATGATGGGATGATCGTCGACCAGGAAAATGTTTGCCGCAGCAGGCGGCGCTAAAGCGGCTCGCAATGCAGTGCCCAACTGCATCCGGTCGCTGTCATCGGAGCTGCGGTAACGATCCGCCAGCGCCTGAATCCGATCATAAGTCGCAACGAGTTGCGCATAGCCGGATTCGCGTTCGCCTTCCGGCAAATCGGTCAATGCGATAGGTTTACCTGTCCCTTGCGTGTACCAGTCAATGCGTCGCCGTTGCTCATCGACAACCGGTTCAGCGAACAGGAGAGCTGCCGTTTGATCCAGTTCAGCTTCGATGACCGCCTTTAATTGCGGATACAGCGTGTGTAGTGGACGACCGACGCTGCCGGTTTCTCGCAAGCCTTCGAAGGAACCTGTTTGAAGCAATAATTGGTCGGGCATAGAGGCACTTTATCCAATCCGAAAACCAAAGTGAGTGATAATTTTGCTTTCTGATTCATTCAGTTTCAGCAGAGCGGTGTGCGATTGATGGTTGATTCAACAGTAGCTCATTCAGCAACAACTTCTCCAATTCCTTGGAAATGTCGGTTTTAGAACCTTTTGCTCCCTGTGCAGCTGATCGTGAGCACGTATCCGACTCCCAATTACCCACTTCCGCATCAAGATCGACTTCTTTCCATTTAGGATGACCGGTTTTTTTCAATTCATTGATATTGGCGCGAATGGCCTGACCGATTCCGGCCAGGTCATCACAACGTTGTTGAAAATAAGCGCTGCGTTTGCTGGAAAATCGAAACTCATCAATACGGCTTTAACCGCGATGGTCTGAACTGGTTGGTTAATCCACGGGTAATCTTCGGGGCCAATTGTGCTCTGTGCATATTCGCGCAACATAATGGTGTCTTCCAACGGCACGAAGTGAACGTTGTCGAACAGCGAGGCGAAATCGGGTTTTTCTTTCAAATTACCGAGTGCGGTGAACAACGCGACGGGTTTGCCAGCCACATAGATCATGGCGTCCACTTCGCCTTTGAGCACCGCAACTGCGGCTTCCTTGGGCGGCATATAAATCCTGTTCAGCGGGTTCTACCCCGGTCATTTCTAATAGATTGGTTGAGGTCAACCAATTGCCGCTCTCCTTTTTCGCCGACCACCAGCCGCTTACCCTGCAAGTCCTCAAACGTTTGGATCGATTGGTTGGCAAACAGATGCACTTCTTCGTTGTAGAACGGAAAATCAACCGCAACCTTTTTGCTACACGTTGCATTTCCGCACTTTCCGAGCGTTCCAAAAACCCAGCACATCCGATTGCACGATGCCGAAAGCGGCATTTTCTCGGCTGTTAAGGCGTTTGATATTATCAATTGAACCTTTCGATTCCTTAACCAGAATATTCACGCCTTTGGGTTTAGCGACTTCGGCGATGTCCTGACCAAACTGATAATAAGTACCGGTTTTCGAACCCGTTACCATGCCGACGCCTTCTTCGGCTCCGGCAGGCGTTAGGAACAACACACCGATAATCCACAGCAAAACGCTTTTCATACGGGTTGAGATGGCGTAGGCATTCATTGCGGTTCTTTCTCCGGATTCCGATTAGGGCTTACGTCCGAAACTGGATTCCAGCTCGGCTTCCAGATCGGACTTGGGTTGCTTGAGTTGTGATTCCAGAATCGACTCCAGGTCGGATTTTCGTTGCAGCTGTTTTTCCAATTCAGCGGCCAGATCGGCCTCGGAAGCGTTCTCCGGTTTGATTTCAATGGGTTGCGCCGGTTGAATGTTGGTCTCGGTTGGTGCTGTCACAGCCGGTGCGGGAGCCGGTTTTGAGGTTACCGTAGGCGGCGAAGGTGATTCGGTAGGTGTTTCAGGTTCAGGCTCGGCTATTGCAGTCGGAGTCGGTTCCGCCCTCGCGGGTGGTTCTACTTCGACGACAGGCGGTGTTGTAGGATCTTCTGCTTCTACCGGCTCGGGAACAGCTGTCGCTTCAATTGGGTTTTGAGACGCAGGTGTCGTGGTTGTTTCGGGCTCTGCAGCAGAGGGCGATTCAGTCGTTGCGGGGGTAGAAGGTATCGAGTCAATCGCCGGCTGGGCAGTCTCTGATACGGGGCTTTCTGTGGGTTTCGATGTTGCGGGTGTTGGGATTTCACTGCTCGGCTGGGCGATTTCTCCGCTCGGACGATTTTGACTGTTCAGCCACCACCAACCAGCCGCGCCGGCGATCAGCGCTAGAACTAACATGGCGACAACACCGACAATCAAGCCCTTGCCCTTCGGTGGTGTAGTGTCAATTGCCGGTGGTTCTGCAGCTGCAATGGTGATTCGGACTCCCGTGCCCGCCTTGGCAGTTTAGGCTCTACCGGTGATGGCGTCGTTGTAGTCGGTAGTGGCGGCGGTTGTTCCACTGGGCTGGGCTGGTCAGCTGTTACCGATGCCGGTAACGGCGGGGGTTCTTGGAATGGCGGTTCCGGTACAGGCGCTGCGACAGGAACAGGAGTCGGTGACACCGGTTCGCGCGACGGTAGTCCATAATCCGGTATTCCCACGTCCGGTATCGTGATGTCGGCGCCGTTTAGTGCCGCCATCTCCTGTTCAAACGGCTCAGGCTTGGCTTCTTGCGCTGCTGGCGGCGATTCCGGGGCACGCTGAAGCGGCTGTGGATGAATGCGGGTGCCGCCTACCGGTTCTTGTTGGCCACCGATGGCTTCTTCGACTTCCAACTCCAATGGCCAAATAAATGGGGTCCGCACCGCGTCCGCCAACCCTTCCCCGCGCAACGCCAGTTCATACGGCATGTTTTCCAGCTGGTAGGCCAGATCGGGGCCAATGACAAACTGCAACGCGTCTCCTCGGTACCACGCTTCTTCGGGTTGCAACCAACACTCGGTGCCTTGCCAGTTATCAGCACCCAAGTGATTGGCGGCATAACCGCGTCGGGACAAGGAAAACTCTAGTGTCGCCAAGCGTCCGGGCAAGCCTTGCACAGTGATGATGGCTTGTCCCAGCGGACGGCTGGTGTCTTCTGAAATACGAACATTCAAATCACTCATCGCCCGGCTCACCTCTGTGCTTCAAGTAAAGCCAACAATTCGCCCAGTTGCCGGTTCGCTTCGATGTCCACATCCACGCCGTCGCGAAACCGGGCATTGCGCTCCACCAAATCCAGGAATCCGCGAATCCAGTCCGTGTAATAGGTCTCGTCATAGCTGGACGGCCTTTCTTCTAGTACGGGACCATTACGTGGCGCTGTCCGGGGCTGAAACACCGGTCGCCCGCTTCCGGCCAGAGCTACCACTGGACGTTCAGAAACGGCGACCACGTCATAACCCAAGAAATTGACATAGCTGTTGATGAGATTAGCCGTCAGACGGGCCGGTAGGGTAACCAATTGCTGGAATTTCAGACGAAAACCGGTAGCTTCGCGCACCGCTTCGGTGATGCGGTTTTCCAGTTGCAATCGCTGCGCGCCGGCGATCAGTTCCTTAACGAACTCGGCCATCATCCCATCCGGAAATTTGTAGTAGTCGCTCAACGAGTGGTTGCCGGCCAGATCCTGTAAATCCTGCATCCACTCGCTCAGCGCTTCTTGGGCGAACAGCGCAGCGTCGTCTTTGAGCGCTGCGGCGGGTTCTTCTTCCGTCGCAGCAGCCGTCAACCCCAATAACTGCTGCATTTTGCTCTTATCGACGGCAGTGCCAATGCTGGGTGCGTTGCTGTCGGCATCGTCCTCGGGCAAGCGGGTTTCGATACGGTAGTAGATGTCCGCCAACTCGTCGCTATCCACTTGTAGCTCACACAACAGCTCACCGAAACGTTGCGCCCCCGCGCAATCGATTAAATGCCGCGCAACCGCCTGCGAAACCGTAACCCGTTTGATTAATTCCTGTTCCGGATTGTCGCTGACGTAGTAATGACTGATATGCTCACTGATCTGCTGATGCAGGCGCCCCAGTTGGCCATCGATCTGTTCGCGCTTGAGGGCGGGATTGCATAGCGGGCGCAGATTTTCCGCCAGATAACTGATACCGCCGTCATTGAGCGTAAAACCTGCGTCCCAAGCCTGCTGCGGCTCTCGGAAATGACGGTTGGCCGTCGTATCGTTCAGAAATGCCGCACGAAATGCGTCGATGCGTTTGATCTCACTAGGCCGAACACCCAACTCCTGTCCCGCTTCGTTGTAATCGAAGATATGTTTGGCTTTGAAATTGGGATTGCGGATCCAATAGCTGTTACGGAAACAGCCTCGACCATCCCATTGTTCCGGCCAGTCGTGCTGCTTACCGAAGAAGTTCAGCAGGGAACTTTCCAGGCGGGTGGTCCAGCGGGCTTCCGGTGAGCGCTCGCCGGCCTTTTCCTCGAACTCCATATCAAACTTAGTCAACACGAGAAACAGAGAAGTAGCCTGTCGCGCCCGTTGCTCGGGTGTCGCGCCGTGGGTGGAAACGATCCAGTCGTAAATCATTTCCGGCAGACTCTTGACCTCCTGATTGCTGGGACCGATGCACAGCAGCATGCTGGTCAGTTCTTGCTCCGCGCAATAGCGTTCGAATAGATAAGCGACCTTGCCACGCAAAAACAGACTCTGCAAGGCGTCCGTTGCGCCGAGAAAACCGGGCAAATCCTTGATCTGCTCACGCGATCGGGCGCCGGGAAAATCCAGCAGATCAGTATGCTGGAAAAAATCCCACGGCTGATCCTGAATCACGATCTTGAGTTCGGCAATCAGCGCAGCGACTGTGCTGCGAGGCAGCCGCACCGTCGCGCCGGTGGTTCCGGTTAGGGTTAAGGTGTCGCCGCTGTCTGTACCCAGTCCTTGCAGCGTTTGCACATCGATGATGCTGGTCTCGCGTGGCAGCAAGGCGTCCAACCCGGCATAGGCGTCGGCGGCGAACTGTAAACCCTGCAACCCGTTGTACAGACTAATGTATAGCTGGGTTAAGGCATCCACCCCACCCCAAATCACACCGAACAACTTGGCTCGGTCTTGGATACGCAAGCGGGGCGCCAATAGAGCGGCTTGTTCCCAGAAACCGTGGCGAAGCAGGCGAATTCGCTCGAAACCCTTGAAATAGCGCTCGAAGTAGGCTTGCAAATCATATACATCGTCGGTGCTCAGGGGATCAACCGGCGTAGCCTGCGCTACCTGCTCCAGCGTTTCCAGGATGGCGTTGAGCTGCTCTTGGGTGACTAAAACGTCTTCGCTATGATCGCAATCGGCGTAATAGGTATTGCCGATAATCTTGATCAGATCGGTCTGGGTAAGCAGTCGCATTTGTACCGGCGCATTAGGCGGTGTTTGCGACTGGTGCACAGTGAAGCGGGTAACTAGCCCGGTCGATTCGCGGCCACCTTCCGGATTAAGATCGCGGATGAAATCCACCGGCTGCCCGGCAAAATCGGCCAGCAGCGGCGCGGTGCCTTTGCGGGCCAGCGCGGAGATCAGGTAGGATTTACCGGATTGGCTGGGACCGAACACCCCGACACACATGGGCCGTTGCACGGCCTGGTCTAATCGTCTGGTCTGGGATGCCAAACGCCGAAATTCTTTGCTTAAACCGGTTTTCTCCTGCCCGACGCGAGCGGCGTAAACGTCCATCCAGGTCAGAAATTGCTGACTGGCTTGTTCCAAGGCTTGCAAGTGGCGCTGAGTTTTTGGTCGGTGGCGGACATAACGTGGATTCGGACTATGATCGTTGAGTTATTCGACAAAACTACCGAGTTATCAACACTTATACACGGTAAACTGCAAATTCGGAACGGCACTATTGGTATGATCATCGGCTCACAGCGTCTGGACTATACTAAATTTCACGGACCAGTAATCCGACCACCCGACACCCTCCATTTGGAGACCCGCAGCCTATGACCATAGCCGATGAAAACATTGATCTGTTGCAAAAAATCGAAGCGGTAATCACCCGCGTTTATCGAGCCCATCTTGAAGTTAAAGACATCCAGGTGATGCGTGCATTGGATGCTTTGACTGACTGTTATCGCGCCGAAATCCGCGGCCATGCGCCCAAACAATACAGCCTACCCAAACCCGAAACGCTGGTTTTCAAGCACGTTAAGGGCACCTGTGAAATCGGGCTAGGCCGGGAACAACCGAAAATGAAAGCCGCTCTACCGATAGGTGTGAAAACCACCGATGAGATCGTGTCCTGTCTACGCCAGCTTAGAAAATCAGCTGAGCGCTGGAACAAACGCGGCGGACAACAAGGTTACTTGAATTTTATTTCTCATTATGTCTGATCAAGCAGGCCGTCAATTGGCCAGAGAAGCCACCATGCACGCCGTTGCAAGCGTCCCAAAATACCGCCGTAGTGTTCGATGCGGAACTGATTCACAAATACGACAAGGCCGGTCCTCGCTATACGTCCTATCCAACGGCGGTGCAGTTCCATGAGGGGTTCGGCGCAACCCAATACCGGGAACTGGCGCAGGTCAGCAACGCAACTGGTAAGCCGTTATCGCTGTATTTCCACATCCCGTTTTGCGACACAGTGTGCTATTACTGCGCGTGCAATAAGATCGTCACTAAAAACCGTCGCCGCGCCGCACCTTATATGGATCATCTGCAACGGGAAATCGCTTTGCAGGGCGCTTTATTCGACCGCTCGCGGCCCGTTACCCAACTGCATTGGGGCGGCGGCACCCCCACCTTTCTCAGCGCCCAGGAAATGCGCACCTTGATGGGCGTCACCGGCGAATATTTCCAACTGTTACCAAATGACCAGGGCGAATACTCGATTGAGGTCGATCCGCGCGAGGCCGATGCCGAAACGATTGCTCTCCTACGGGAACTGGGCTTCAATCGGCTCAGCGTCGGGATTCAAGACTTTGATCCGCTAGTGCAAAAAGCGGTCAATCGTATCCAATCTAAACAGATCACCCTAGCAACCATGGAAGCGGCGCGCCGGGAAGGCTTTAAGTCCGTCAGCGTGGATCTAATCTATGGCCTGCCCCATCAGAATGTGGAGCGCTTCAGCCGCACGATTGAAGCGATCATCGACGCCGCGCCGGACCGTATAGCGGTATTCAACTACGCTCACCTGCCGGAGCTGTTCAAAACTCAGCGCCAGATTGACGCCGACGCTTTGCCATCTGCCGCTGAGAAGTTGGATATTTTGAAAACGGTGATCGAAACCCTCACCGCGGCGGGCTACGTCTACATCGGCATGGACCACTTCGCCAAACCTGACGACGAGTTAGCGTTGGCTCAACAAGCGGGCACGCTGTATCGAAATTTTCAGGGCTACAGCACCCATGCCGATTGTGATTTGGTCGCGATGGGCACCACGGCAATCGGCATGGTGGGGGACAGTTACAGTCAAAATTTAAAAACACCGGATGAATATTACGCTTGCATCGATGCCGACCGATTACCGGTTTTTCGCGGCGTGCAATTGACTGCTGATGATCGCTTGCGGCGAGCGGTGATCACCCAACTGATCTGCCATTTCGCGCTGGATTTTCGCACCGTGGAAACCGCCTACAACATCGATTTCGCGGATTATTTCGCGACCGAATGCTCAGAGCTGGCAGACATGGCCGACGACGGTCTATTAACGCTGGATGCGCAAGGCATCCGGGTTATGCCTGCGGGTCGCTTATTGATCCGCAATATCTGCATGGTGTTTGATCATTACCTGCGCCAACAGACCCAGCAGCGCTTTTCCAAAGTAATTTGAGTGCTGAACGGACTGCTTGGGATGTTATA
>JAAUQA010000301.1 GCA_012032855.1 Candidatus Competibacteraceae bacterium | reverse complement strand
ATAACCGTGGGGTGGTCACTGAAGATTACCCAGCCAACCCCAACGGCTCACCGCTTGGTATCACCGGGTTAACCACTCCGGATGGCCGATTCACTATTATGATGCCGCACCCGGAGCGGGCGTTTCGCACCTGCCAATTGTCCTGGTCTGCACCGGATTGGCAGGAAGAAAGTCCTTGGCTGAGAATGTTTCGCAATGCCCGGGCTTGGCTAGGTTGAGCGACACCCGGCATGGGGAACGAACGACTGACCACTTGACTCTACCAAGTTAAATCCTTCAAATCCTCAGGATTACCCTCGAACAGAAGGTCATCCAAATGGTTGCGCAACGCCTTCATTTCGCGGTAGCGTTCAATGGAACGCCATGCTTTTGAGGGCTTGGTGGGCGCCTCGGTTATTTCAGCACTGGTTTCAGTCGCGTCGTCGAGGATCTCATCATCTTCAACAAAATCATCGTCGCGCATCGTTGGCTCCTATTGTGAACCGTTTTGTTCGAAATCATTAGAGAGCGGTTTACCGCAAAAGCTCCGTAACACGGGTTTGCACAATCAACATATACGATGATTTGAGGGCTAAGTAAATACGTTAAATCCCTGACCTCAGGGTAAACTCAAAAATAGCCCTCGGGTCGGCGTTTGCCAATCGAACACAGTCGAAAAATGACCTGAAACCCGGTCGAGGGTTGGGGTCTTACTCACCAACGATTTCAAGCTCAGAGGGTCGTCGCCATGCTGATTAAAAAACCTGCCGATATTCGTCCGTCTGAAATAACTCCGCCGGCGCTATACCGTGATCGCCGCCGTTTCCTGCAGCTTTCCGCCTTGGCGGCTGCCGGTGCGTTACTTCCCGCACCAAAACAGGCCCTGGCCGGCGCCAAATTCCCTAATGTCGTCCCCGGACCGTTCAGCACCGACGAGGAAAAGACCCCTTACGATGATGTGATCAACTACAACAATTTCTACGAATTCGGCACCGACAAAAGCCATCCGGCCTTGTATGCTCACACACTGCGTACTGAACCATGGACGGTGGCTGTAGAAGGTGAGTGTGAGCACCCCGGCCGCTATGCGTTGGAAGATTTCCTGGCACCGCATCAATTGGAGGAGCGGGTTTATCGGCTGCGCTGCGTGGAAGCCTGGTCGATGGTGATTCCGTGGGTTGGGATTCCGATGGCCAAGGTCCTGAAGCGCTTTAAGCCCACATCGAAAGCTAAGTACATAGAGTTCGTCACGTTACTTGATCCTGAGCAGATGCCGGGACAGAAGACGGCTGCTCTGGAGTGGCCTTATCGGGAAGGATTGCGAATCGATGAAGCGATGCACCCCTTGACCTTATTCGTCGTCGGCTTGTACGGTGAGGTGCTACCCAATCAAAACGGCGCGCCGTTACGTTTAGTCGTACCGTGGAAGTACGGCTTTAAAAGTATTAAATCCATTGTCACCGTGCGCTTTACAGAACAACAGCCGGGCACCAGTTGGGCCAGACAAGGTCCCTCTGAATACGGGTTCTATGCCAATGTCAATCCGGCGGTCGATCACCCCCGCTGGAGTCAGAAAAAGGAACGGCGCATCGGCGAGTTCTTCCGCCGTGAAACCCTGCCGTTCAACGGCTACGCAGATCAAGTGGCGAGCTTGTACGCTGACATGGATCTGAAGAAATTTTTCTAGCACAGTATTTTTTGATTCACCCAACGAATAATTTAAAAAAAATTTATGGAAGCGATCTGGATAACGATAGCCTTTGTACTGGGCCTAGTGTTTCGCCAATTTGGCCTACCACCCTTAGTTGGTTACTTAGTTGCCGGTTTTGCGCTGAGCGGTTTCGAACTGGATGGTGGCGAAGGATTAGAGCACATGGCCCATTTAGGGGTGCTGTTGCTGCTATTCGCCGTCGGCCTCAAGCTGCGCTTAAGAACCATTTTGCAGCCCGAGGTTTGGGGCACCGCATTGTTGCACCTGACAATCAGCGCGATCATTTTAGGTGCTGCCATTTACTGGTTGGCCGGACTCTCTTGGCAAATCACGATACTGGTTGCCGTCACCTTAGGCTTTTCCAGCACGGTTATGGCGGCCAAGGTCTTGGAGCAGAAACGTGAGTTGCGCGCTTTTCACGGGCGGGTAGCTATCGGTGTGTTGGTGTTCCAAGATCTCGTGGCCGTGGCGTTGTTGAGCGTGGCGGTTGGAACCACGCCTTCGCCGTTAGCCTTGCTGGTATTGGGGTTGCCGGCGTTGCGACCGATGTTGAATTGGTTATTGGATTTCAGTGGCCACGAGGAGCTGCTGATCCTATTCGGTTTATTATTGGCCATCGTGGTCGGCGGCTTCGGCTTTGAGTCGGTGGGTTTGAGCGCTGAGCTAGGCGCATTGCTGATGGGCGCCTTGTTGGCCGAGCATCGTCGCGCCAGCGAACTGTCCCACGCGCTATGGAGCATCAAGGAGGTTCTGCTGATCGGCTTTTTTCTGCAGATCGGTATGGCCGGCTTGCCCACGTTAACCGCGCTGGGATTTGCACTGTTACTGGCCTTGTTGTTGCCACTCAAAGCCGCGTTATTTTTCTTTATCCTGGTGCGTTTCAAATTACGCGCCCGCAGCGCTTTCCTCACCGGCCTCAGTTTGGCCAGCTATAGCGAGTTCGCGTTGATCGTAGCCGCACTCGCGACTAAGCAGGGTCTGCTGACCCAGGATTGGCTGGTGTTGTTGGCCGTAACCATCGCAGTATCCTTCGTCATCGCCGCCCCCCTCAACCGAATTGCGCACAGTCTGTATGAACGTTGGGAACCTCGCCTCAGCCCCTTTGAACTCCATGAACGTCATCGCGACGAACAGCCGCTTGCTTTGGGCAGTGCCGGCATTTTAATCATGGGCATGGGCCGGGTTGGCACCGGCGCTTACGATTTTCTCACCGAACGCCATGAGCGGGTGGTCGGTCTGGATTCGGACCCGGATCGAGTGGCGCGGCATCTCAAGCAAGGCCGCCGGGTCTTATATGCCGATTCCGAGGACCCGTTTTTCTGGCAGCATCTCAATGTCAGTAAACTGCGCGGGATCATGCTCGCTATGCCGGATCCGGAAGCCAAGAAAATCGCCATCACTCAGTTGCGGCGTCGAGGCTATGACGGGTTGATCAGCGCGACGGTCACCTTCGACGATGAGGCTGAACCTATCCTAGCCGCCGGCGGTAATCTGACCTTCAATCATTATGGTGAAGCCGGGGTAGGTTATGCTGAACGCGTTTGGGAATCATTACATCCGGAAACCGCCAATTCTTGAAATCCTTAGCTGTTGTCATGTCCTCAACCACGAGTCTCATTCCGTGTCTATTACTCCTTTTGCTGTGCGGCTGGACCGGCGTGTGGGCCCAGGATGCGCCGCTGGCTAAGCCGGCTGCTACCGGCGAGGATCAGGAAAACCGCAGTCAGGATTACGTCTTCAAGAACAAGCAGCTATTGAAGATGAACGGCAAAAATTACTGGCCCAGGAAACGGCGTTATCCGATCAGCTGCAAGCGCTGCAAAGTCGTTCGATCAATCGGACCACAGTGGATGAAGCCCAGGCTGACCTGGATACGGCACGGCTACGACAGGACGATTTAAAAGCTGAAATTGCCAGTTCAGAACGGCGCATCCGTGAATTTAGGGAAGAAATCAAAACGCTGGAAACCCGCGCACAATTGTTGCAAAACCCGGCTCGACAGGACGAACTGTCGAGCGACCAGCGGGCTGAACAAGTGCAGCTAACGCGTCAAACGCTGACCGAGCAGCGGGCGGGTTTGGAGCAAGAAATAGCCCAACTGCAGAACTTGCAGCAAAAACTCAAACTGGCTGCGCAACGGCTAACCCTGGCAGAACGGTGGTCGGCAGGAGTCGCCAATGAATACAACCGCCAACTTGCGCTCAGTTTCGAACAAGATCAGAAAAGCACAGAAGCGCGCTTACAACAACAATTACAAGATCATAAAGAGCAGGCGGACGTACTGAAACAACGTTTAGAGGCGCAGGGCGGCAGTCTGTCGGATTTTCATCGACTCCGCTTGAAGAGCGAATTATTAGCAGCCGAAGAGCAAGTCAAACTGGCCCAGCTGGATATCAACCTGTTCGAAATTGAGAATACGCTAGGGCAGTTGGAGATCCTAGCGGAAGACCCGGTCGTGTCATCCGAAAACCTCCAAGAAGGTTTGGAACAACTGCGTAAATTACGCGGTGAGTTGGAAAAACATCATGCATCCTTGAACAGCAAGCAGGACTGGGCTGAACAACAACAGCAGATCGTTCGCGAGCACCGGCAGGGTTTAACCGGAAGCAACCGCCGTCAGCTGGACGAGGAAATCGAGTTATTGACTCAATTCTCAGCCGAATTGAATACCCGCCAAGAGCGAGTCAGCGCGCAGCTGGCCCGCTTGCAGATCGTGCAAAACCACTTGGTCGAGCGGTACCAACAGACCCAGAGTGAAGCCTTACTAACCAGGGAACAGTTACCTGGCACTGCGGCAGCGTGGCGGCAACTATTGACTGATCTGACCAGCGCGCCGAGGGTACTGTTCTACCAAACCAAACTGAGTCTGGAATCAGCCTATCAGGCCATCGCTGCAGATACTAATCTTTGGCGTTGGGCCGGTTTCCTGGTGCTAGGCCCGGGTTTGATTATGCTTTTGGCGATTTTACGGCGGGGGTTGGGACAAGCTCTAATACGCTTGGAAGCCCAAGCCGAGGCCAGCTACGCTAGGCAATTAATTCGGGGCAGCGCGGAACTGCTGCAAAAAAACTATGCGGCTGTCAGCGTGGTCATCACGCTATTACTCGCGGTATGGATTTTTCAAGTACCGCAACCGGGACAGGGCATTATCACCACTGTGGCGTTGCTGGGGATCGGCATCAAACTCGCTATTGACCTGGCCGATTGGCTGCTGGTTTCGCTGTAAGTTTCAGTTTGGTCGGCGGTAATTCCCGTGCCACACAATGCAAACGGCACATCCCCGTGGCTGTGGGTTTTGGTTCGCAAAAACGTGGGATGATCCGGCGAGATCATGATCCCGGGTAGTCGCCTTGGCTCTTGAGGTATTCATGCACCGGACCCACGATGTGATGATCGAT
>JAAUQA010000300.1 GCA_012032855.1 Candidatus Competibacteraceae bacterium | reverse complement strand
GGCTACCGTTGGCACCCGTGGAAGGCGCTATTTTGCTGGCGTTTGTCGCATCTTTGGACTCGGTGTTTTTTCTCGGCCAGGTGAGTGGGCGGCTTATGGGCTTTGGGGGGGTCTCAAAGCTGTCCTGATCGCTGCTGCCACGACACTCATCATTTTCCTTGTGGAGTCTTGACGGCGGCGTACCACCCTGGCAAACCGGGCGTCATTAAGCTCTGTCTTTATTAGATTGATTGGCAGAGGATTCGGCCGCCTTTTCCTCGGCTTTAGCAAAAGCCTGCCGCTGCTTGGATAGTTTAAGCAACCGCTGTTCGACCCGCCAATTTACGCTATCCTGTGGAAACTGTCCGGTAGGGTCAAGCGTTCCAACCGGCATCCCAGTCAATAATTGCAGTGCTTCATCGACGGTAGTCACTGCATAAATCCGAAATTTATCTTGCTCGGCGGCCTCTACCACGTCCTCGCGCAGCATCAGATGCTGACGATTGGCCGCTGGGATAATCACCGCTTGGCCGTCAAGGCCCTTCACCCGGCAGACATCGAAGAAACCCTCGATTTTTTCATTCACCCCACCGATAGCTTGCACTTCGCCCTGTTGATTAACCGAACCGGTGACCGCAAACGATTGCTGGATGGGCACCTCGGCTAATGCTGATAGCAACGCGCAAAGTTCCGCCAGCGACGCGCTGTCACCGTCCACCCGGGCATAAGATTGCTCGAACACCAGGCTGGCATGCAAGGACAAGGGGTGATCTCCGGCATAACGGGCTCCCAAAAAGGCCGACAGAATCATGACCCCTTTAGAATGAATAGCACCGCCAAGTTCCACCTCTCTTTCAATATCAACAACTTGGCCACTGCCCAATCGTACAGTGGCAGTGATGCGGGCGGGCTGTCCCCAACGGCTATCGCCCAGATCGATCACTGATAAAGCATTGATCTGGCCAATCTTCTCTCCCTGGGTATTGATTAGAATAATATTGCGCTGTACCGCTTCAAGCAGCTTTTCGTGGACCCGCCCGCTGCGTCGCCGATGGGCCTCGACCGCCTGCCGCACATGCTCAGCCTTAATGACTTTGGCATTGTCCTGACTGGCCCAGTAATCGGATTCTTGCAATAGATCGGTCACGGTCAGCATGTGAATGGACAGCTTTTCGGCATCTTCCGCCATGCGCGCACTGTGTTCAATAACCCGGGCAACGGCACCATTGTCCAGGGGTTTCAGGGATTCTTTACGAGCTAGTGTCGCAATTAGCTGGGCATAAAGCTGATCGTTATCGCCCCCTCGATCCAATTCCTCTTCAAGGTCTGCGGCCACTTTAAAGAGTTCTCTAAAATCCGGGTCCACCTGGTTAAGCAGGTAATAAAACAGCCGTTCTCCGAGTAACACTATTTTGATGTTCAGCGGAATGGGTTGGGGTTCCAGCGACACTGTGCTGAGCGCACTGAACATTTCACCCAACGAGACAATACGCACTTCCTGAGCAAACAAGGCGCGCTTCAAGCCCTCCCACGCGAACGGCTGGGTGAACAAATGGCGCACATCCAGCAGCAGATAACCTCCGTTAGCGCGATGCAAAGCGCCGGGTTTGATCAGCGTAAAATCCGTTACCAGGGTGCCGAATTGAGATAGGTATTCCACCCGCCCAATTAAATTCTGAAAGGTGGGATTGTCTTCATAGATCACCGGCGCCCCTTTGTCGGGCGCGTGGCTGACCAGCAGATTAACCTGATAACGTTGCAAGGCCGGATTGCTGCTGCCCACTGCGGAGGGACCGCTGTCTTCATTTTTACCGAGAAAGTCATCCAGGTGATCCAGCATGTCCTGCTGCACGGCTTCGAAGTAGTCAAGCACCTTGGATAGTTGCGAGTAATGCTGGCGCAGTTCGTCCATCAGATGGCCCACTACCGAAAGCGCCACTTCGTCGTTCAGGGCTTTGATCATGGCGCGATGTTCTCGCCGCCATCCAGGCATCTGCCGGGCAATTTCCTGCACATCTTCTTGCAGCTTAGCGACCATCTGTTCGGTGCGTTCTTTTTCCTCCTCAGAAAGGCTGTTGAACTCATCGGGGCTAAGGATCTTGCCATTTTTTTTTGGCGCCATGGCGAAGCCCGAGGGTGTGTTCAGTAAGGCAATGTCCAGTGCTTCCGCCTTACCCTGCAGTGATTTGAATTGCTCTTCTTGACGTTTTTTAAACTGTTGTTCGATCTCTTTTACCCGCGAACGGTACTCATCGCTATCGAAGGCTGTGGGCAAGCTGTCTTTCAGATCATCCAAAAACCGCTCCATATCCTGGCGCAAAGCTTCGCCTTGGCTGGCATGCAGCTTTAAAGCGACTGGCTTGGGTGGATCGGTAAAATTATTGACATATACCCAATCCGATGCACTCGATTCTTGAGCGGCGGCCTCCCCCAACACCCGTTTGACGACAGCGTGCTTACCGATACCAGGGGGTCCCATCGCGTACAGGTTATAGCCTTTACGATGCATGCCTATCCCAAACTGTAAAGCGTCCAGAGCACGAGCTTGACCTATGACTTCGCTCAGATCTGGCAGGTCATCAGTGGTCTCGAACGGCAGAGTTGTGGGATCGCAGCGTCGGTATAACGTCTCGGAGGGTAGCGGTTTGACGGTCATGTTACAGCTCTGTGGTTGCATTAGTCGGGCGTCTATAATGCGGATTGGTTATCAGTTTACCAATTCTGGACAGAGGTTAGGGGCTTAGCCAGTGTTACCCTCAAACCTGTTAAGGTGCTGTGCTGTGGAAAACAATTGCCGATGAGTTTAACCATAAGCGAACTGCAGGCCCTATTTTTTGGTCTGTTTGGCGGTCTGGCGCTGTTTCTGTATGGCATGCGTAAGATGACCGAAGCGCTCAAGGCGACAGCAGGATCTCGCCTCAAAAATCTGCTGGCCGCGCTGACCCGCAATCGCTTCACCGGGCTCGCGGCTGGTACGGTTATCACAGCCCTTATTCAATCTTCGTCAATAACTTCGGTGCTGGTGGTGGGCTTTATCACCGCCGGACTGCTTTCATTCAGCCAAGCCATCGGCGTCATCATTGGGGCCAATGTCGGCACTACCGTCACTGCTCAGATCATCGCTTTCAATATCGCAGAGTATGCTTTATTGCTGATAGCTCTGGGTTTTTTGCTGGAAGTGGCTGGGCGACGGGAGTGGCTTCGCCATTACGGTATGGTGTTAATGGGGTTGGGCTTCATCTTTTTCGGCATGGAATTGATGAGCGAAGCGACTCGACCGCTGCGTGACTATCCGCCGTTTATAGACTTGCTACGGCAAACTCGCCATCCCTTAATCGGTATTTTGGCCGGTGCGCTGTTTACCACCCTCGTACAGAGTTCATCAGCGACCACAGGTATCGTGATTGTGCTCAGTGGCCAGGGCTTCATTTCCCTTGATGCCGGTATCGCACTGATTTTCGGCGCTAATGTCGGCACTTGCGTCACCGCGATGCTGTCTGCGATTGGCCGGCCGCGGGAGGCCCTGAAGGCAGCTGTAGCCCATGTGCTTTTCAATCTTGGCGGTGTGTTGCTATGGGTATGGTTCATCCCCAACTTCGCGCAGTTCATTAGCTCCTTATCACCAGCGCACCCCCGAGTTGACGGGTGCAGCGCGGCTGGCCGCAGAAACGCCTCGGCAGATCGCCAACGCGCATACTTCTTCAATATCGGCAACGCCTTGCTGTTTATCGGCTTTACTCCGCAACTCGCGCGTTTGGTCGATTGGTTGGTCCCGGCCCGCGCTGAGCTTGATCAGCCCGTACAACCCAAATACCTTGATCCATATTTTCTGAGTGACCCTACCGTCGCGCTGGATCAAGTACGCCTAGAGTTGCTTCATCTCGGTCAACGGACGTTAGCAATGGTCGAAGAGGGATTAAACGCAGTAACCCGCGGTGGACGACAGAGGCTCAACGAACTGCGCAAGCAAGACGAAGCCATTGATACCTTGCATGGTGAAATCGTCACTTACCTCGGTCGATTATCGCTACAAAATCTAGTCGAGCCGCAGCCACGCCAAATTTACGAATATCTAGCAGTAGGTAGTTACCTGGAGAACATCGGTGACGTTGTCGAAACCAATTGGGTAACCGACGGATTCAAGCGCCTGGAAAGTGGCGTCAATATCAGTACGTCCACTTTACGGCTGCTGGAACGCCTGCATGAACAGGTTTGTCGCAGTGGCAAAATAACGCTGGAAGCCCTAGAACACAACGACCTTGAGCAGGCTCGCGAGGTGCTGCGGTCGAAAGCAACGTATAATGAGCTGGCTGAACAAGCACGCACTCATCTGGCCCGACGGCTAGTCGTTGTAGCGCCCAGTCGGCTCGATGCATTTCGCATAGAAATGGATCTTATCGACCACTTTAAGCGGATACACACTCTTTTTCGACGCATAGCGCGGTTAATTGAGGTGAGTGTTAGTGATAGCCGAAAGACGAGCAAGTCGGGGTAAGTAGCCCTGGGGAATTTCACCCTAATGACCCATCGCTCAATTCACCCGCAACACGCTGCGCAGCAAGTATTCAGATTGATGCACCACCCGTAGCGTAGGCAAGCTCGACGCCCAACAGTGTGCCGCCGGTGCGTACTGCATCGGTACCAGAATTTTCCAGTACAACAAGCACCCCGACCAGCTTGATAAGTTTGGCTACTCGACGATCCGCGCGATATGCCTGGCATCGTGCTGGGGGTGGCGCGGACGGTCATCACCCGCTCGCCATCGACACGCGAAATGCGCTAAGTTGCCGCGAGCGTGGACCAGCACCATAGCCAAGTCCATCTCAACCTCCGGAAAGAACTCGATGCCCCGGCCATAGACATTGTGGTATACAAAATAATCGTTTATTTTGTATACCATGTATCTCAAAAGGCTAGCCGAAAATGATTTGAGTCAGGCACTGTCCGGCGGCAAGGTCATCCTTGTGCTCGGTGCTCGACAGGTCGGAAAAACCACGCTTGTCGAACAGGTAGTGCGAGAGGAAAAAACCCGGTTTCTGAACTTCGACGTCGAGATCGACAAAGCCCATTTCCTGGCGGCGGCTTCGTTGGCTCCGATCGAAGCGATCCGT
>JAAUQA010000299.1 GCA_012032855.1 Candidatus Competibacteraceae bacterium | reverse complement strand
GGTCGCGCGATCAAAGGCGAGTACATAATAGGCGACATTCATATGGCCGTTGTAATCGATCCATTCCGGCGGCACGACGTCTTGGTAGAGTGTCAGGGGTTTCGGCATATCAGATAGCAAGATTATCAGGAGCGCAGCGGGAGCGACAATGGCAACAAGCGCTGCCGCTCATCGGGTTGAACACGCTTGGGGATAGCACAATAGATCATGGCCTCCAGCGTTCCGGATGCGCCCAATGCCGATTATTGAACCAGTCGGGCGTCATTTTGTAAGACTCAATCGCATAATGGTAGAGGTGCAAGGGTTTATCCGCTTCCCGGTAGCGGGCCATGACAGTCATGCCGTAACTTAATAAATCCGTCGTTTGCCAATGGCTACGGTGGTTTTCCCAATCGGTTCCCAATGGTACCAATACAACAAAACGGCGGGTATGCACATCGCGCAAGCGCGCCAGTAGTACGCCTGCATCCTTGCGTTCCAGGTATTCGAGGGTATTGGCGATAATACCGAGATCGAAACAACCCAATTTGGGCAGCGTAGCGAGAGGTTCATCGTTCAAACAGGTAACCCGGCAACCGGCCGAGACGTTCAGCTGCGGCAATAATTCCGGGTCCGGATCAAGCAGCAGCACGGAGCCTGGACGTGTGACTTCCAGCAGAGTGGTGAGATCTTTATGATGGACACGGTGCATAACAAGTTTCCACAGTTGCATCACAACGATTACCCGGTGCCGAAAACGGGCAATCAGCGTCAATTGTAATTGAAATTCAGAGAGATCAGCGATGAACGGACGTGTTTTAATTGTAGCGGGTTCGGATTCAGGCGGGGGAGCCGGTATTCAGGGAGATATAAAAACAGTGACGGCGCTGGGTGGTTACGCGGCCACCGCTATTACCGCACTAACAGCGCAAAACAGTCAGGGGGTGTTTAATATTTTAAGCGTGGAGCCGGCATTCATTGCGCAACAGATGCAGCTGGTATTGGACGATATCGGCGCCGACTGCATCAAAACCGGCATGTTGCACAACGCAGCGGTGATTGAAACCGTAGCCACGGTACTGGCAGCACAAGGCTCAGCTATCCCGCTGGTGGTGGATCCGGTCATGTTCGCCAAAGGCGGGGCGGCCTTATTGGATCCCACGGCCTGCGACACATTGATTGCTCGATTGATACCCAAAGCCACCGTGTTGACCCCCAATACCGAGGAGGCTACGGCTTTGAGTGGCGTCACCATTACCGATCCAGCTGCGATGGAGGAAGCAGGACAACGTCTGCTGGCGCAAGGACCGCAAGCAGTATTGATCAAAGGCGGCCATTTAACCGGCGACACCGTCACTAATCTGCTGGTCTCACGACAGGGTACGGAACGTTTCGTCACGCCGCGGTTGGCATCTGCCCATACTCACGGCACCGGCTGCACTTTGGCCTCGGCGGTTGCCGTAGGGCTGGCGCAAGGGTTGCCTTTAAAAACGGCTGTCAGTCGCGCGCTGGCTTATGTCTATGAAGCGATCCGCACGGCGCCGGGCTTAGGTCAGGGCTGTGGTCCCTTGAATCATGGTCATACCGTGCGTCCTTTCCCGGATTAGCCATTGCCAAATGAATCAAAATCCCTGGTTGCCTAACGCCCAGGTACCGGTGCTCGGCATAGCAGCGCCGAGTGGTGCCGGCAAAACCACCCTGCTGCGTCGAATAATTCCGGTGCTCAGCGCACGGGGATTGCGGGTGGGGATTGTCAAACAGAGCCGTGCCGATTTCGACATGGATCAGCCGGGTAAGGACAGTTACCGGCTGCGTAAAGCGGGAGCCAACCGGTTGCTGTTGGCGGACAGCGAGCAATCGGCGCTGTTTCTGGAACATCCCAACGGCGCGGAACCGCAGCTGGATAACTTGCTCAAGCACCTTGAGCAGGATCAGTTGGATCTGATCCTGGTGGAGGGATTCAGCACTCAGGCGTTTGCTAAAATCTTGCTGAGACGGCAAGACAGTGAGCGAAATGACTACGCTGTGGCCCCTGCCGTGGTGGCTATCGCCTCGGATCAAGTGCCGGGAGCACCCGCCACGATCCCGTTGTTGAATATCAATGACGCTGTCGCGGTGGCTGACTTTATAGTGAGTTATATTGCCCTTACCGCTGCTTAATTGCGCTTATCGCGCACTGAGAGAGCCTTATGAAAATCGTCCCACAGCCCAGCTGCGCCGACCGCTACGACCCCGACGCGCTCCCTATTGACGAAGCGCTACGGCTGATTGAAGAGGGCCTCAAACCCTTATCGGGTTACGAAAAGATAGCGTTGCGCAGCGCACTGGGACGGGTGTTGCTGCGGGATACCCATTCCTCTCTAGCCGTGCCCGCGCATACTAACTCTGCCGTAGATGGGTACGCGCTCAGAATTTCCGATGTACCGGGTCCTGATGTGGTTGTATTACAGGTGGTCGGCACGGCGTGGGCCGGTAAGCCATTCTCCGGCACCGTGGAACCCGGCACCGCCGTACGCATCATGACCGGCGCGGTGTTGCCCCATGGCGCTGATTGTGTGGTCATGCAGGAGCATGTCCGGCGTGACGATCAGCAGGTGTGGATCAGCCCGCCCCTGAAACCCGGTCAAAACATTCGTCTGGCCGGTGAAGATCTCGCTTCCGGCACGATGGTGTTGCCGGCTGGCCGGCGTCTGTCACCCGCCGATCTGGGTTTGTTGGCTTCACTGGGGATTGCCGAAGTTGAGGTCCGGCGTCGGCCACGAGTAGCGTTTTTCTCAACCGGGGACGAATTGCGTTCGTTGGGAGAACCCTTAAATGAAGGCGATATTTACGACAGCAATCGCTATACGCTGTACGCGATGTTGACTCGTTTGGGCGTGGAATTGATCGACATGGGCGTGGTCCGCGATCGCCGGGAAGATCTGCTGGCCGCGTTTCAAGAAGCCGGGCGCAATGCCGATGTGATCATCACTTCGGGTGGGGTGTCGGTTGGAGAAGCCGACCTTGTCAAAGAAATCCTGCAATGTTCGGGGCAAGTAAACTTTTGGAAAATAGCCATGAAACCCGGCCGTCCATTGGCGTTTGGGCAAATCGGAAACGCGCTTTTTTTCGGCCTACCGGGCAATCCGGTATCGGTGATGATTACTTTTTACGAGTTTGTCCAACCGGCGTTGCAGCGCCTGATGGGCCAACCACCGACACCACCCTTAACGTTTAAGGTCCATTGTTTGAGCCGGTTGCGCAAGCGTCCGGGGCGTACCGAGTTTCAACGCGGAATCCTGGAACGGCAATCGGACGGGAACCTAGCGGTTCGTGGAACCGGAGATCAGGGTTCGGGCATTCTCAACACGATGAGTCGGGCCAATTGTTTGATCGTATTACCGCATGATGGCGAAACCGTGGAGGCTGGAACGCTGGTAGACGTCCAGCCTTTCGAGGGTTTGCTCGGTTGACGGACGGTTAGTCGCCGAACACATGGGAGAAGTGAGCGTCTTGCACAGGTACCACGTGATCAAGAACGCCTCGCAACACTCGTCCCGGTGCACCCAAAGAATCGACGTCGACAATCAGCTCCTGTGGAAAATAATCCAGCAACGGTTGGGTTTCGTGCTCGTAAACCCGCCAGCGGTTACGAATCACTTTCTCATCGGCATCATCGAAACGGTTCTCCTTCAATGCCCGTTTACGCAGGCGTTCGATCATGGCGTTCTCATCCTCGCAGGAGAGATGAACGACTTTGAGCACATCCATATACTCACTCATCAGTTTGGCTTGTTCCAGGGTGCGAGGAATGCCGTCGAGGACTAACAAATCGACGCGTGGCTTATAATCACCCAAAATGGTATGGGCATGAATCGCTTGCACCCAGAGCTTGACAGTCAACTCATCCGGAACCAGCTCCCCGCGTGAGCTGTATTCATAAAATTCATGGCCCAATTCGGTGGAAATGTCCAGGTTGCGAAACACTTCACCGCAAGAGAAGTGATAAAAACCCGGAACCTGTCCCAAAATCTTGCCTTGTGTTCCTTTGCCCGTGCCGGGTGCACCGAAGAGAAGAACGACTTTGTATTGACTCATGGTAGTTATACTCTGTTCATGGCGTAATGACAGGTTTCGCGCTTATGCTAAGCAAGTTGGAAACCCACAGCACTGCTTTCGCTTCATTGCGAGTGAGTGGTCTTTAAGGTCGACAGCAAACACTTCTATTGACAAGCAGCTATTGCAATAAAGATAGACACCGCTAGCAGTGGCATCAAGCTGATGATGACAATCTTGGGGCGGGAAAATCAGTCTATTCGATTTAACGGGCCATTACTGTTATTAGGCCCTATGCCGAAAAGTCGTATTTAGCCGTTTCATGCGGGAGAGGTTATGACGTTCGATGCAGTGGATCGTGAAGAACTGCGGCAAGCAATGATGATTTTAGAAAACCCCAGTTTCGCCGCTCGTTTGTCCCATGCAGTGGGATCACCTTTGGAGAAAACGCTGGCGCTATTGCCGGCACCGGTATCTTCCTCCATACATTCCGCAAGCCGGCAAGCGATCACTAAAGCGCTTGATGTTGCGGTTGTGACCCTAAACGACGGATACCCGGCGTTCATCTCATCGACGCGAACTCACCAAGTATTATCCGGACTGAGTGGCGCGGTAAGCGGTTTTTTCGGCGCACCCGCTTTGGTCATGGAACTGCCGGTTTCCACTGTGATCATGCTGCGTTCCATTGCAGCTATCGCCCAACAAAGCGGCGAGGACATTCAAGCCCTTGAGGCACGTCTGGCGTGTTTGGAGGTGTTTGCGCTGGGCGGTCGTAGCGCCGCGGATGATGGCGCAGATACGGGTTATTACGCGATTCGGGCCACGTTGGCTCATTCCATGGCCGAAGCCATTCAATATATTGCAGGGCGAGGCGTCATCGACGAAAGCGCTCCTGCGCTGGTGCGCTTAATTGCTCAGATCGGTTCCCGCTTCGGTGTGACCGTGTCGCAGAAACTCACCGCCCAAGCACTGCCGGTGTTGGGGGCGCTCGGCGGGGCTTCGATTAATTTGATGTTTCTGCAACATTTTCAGCGCATGGCCAAAAGCCATTTCAGTGTGCGCGGGCTGGAACGTCGCTACGGTAGAGTCCTG
>JAAUQA010000298.1 GCA_012032855.1 Candidatus Competibacteraceae bacterium | reverse complement strand
AAAATGATAAGCTCAAGACGCTGATTATGCCAGTGCACGGCTATGGCCTGTGGTCGACTATGTATGCGTTATTGGCGTTGGAAAGTGATCTTGATACCATCCACGGTCTGAAGTTTTATGAGCACGCGGAAACACCCGGCCTCGGTGGCGAGATACAAAATCCGCAGTGGCAGGGGCAGTGGGAAGGCAAGGAGCTTTATGACGAGCAGGGCCAACTGCGTATTGAGGTCATCAAAGGGGTGGTGGATAAAACCAAGCCCGACGCCAAATATCAGGCGGATGGCATAGCCGGCTCTACCCTCACCGCCCGTGGCGTGGATAATCTTTTGAAGTATTGGTTAAGCAACAGTGGTTTCGGTCCTTATCTGGAGCGGCTACGAGAAGCGAGAGGATAACCCGTGGATAGAGGAATGAAGAAGGTTCTGTTTGAACCCTTAGTCGATAACAACCCCATCGCGTTGCAAATCCTGGGTGTCTGCTCCGCATTGGCGGTGACCACCAAAATGTCGACGGCGGTGACCATGTGCTTAGCCCTAACCGTGGTGCTGGTCTGCTCTAATGTCGCCATCAGCCTGATTCGCCATCACGTGCCGACCAATATCCGTATCATCGTCATGATGACGATCATCGCGTCCTTGGTCATCGTGGTGGACCAGTTTCTGAAAGCGTTCGCTTATGGTGTCAGCAAGGAGTTGTCGGTGTTCGTCGGGTTGATCATCACCAACTGTATCGTGTTGGGGAGAGCCGAAGCGTTCGCGATGAAGAACGGACCGATGGAGAGTTTTTGGGATGGTCTAGGCAATGGTTTGGGTTACAGCTTGATTTTGCTAGCCGTCGGCTTTATCCGCGAGTTGTTCGGTTCCGGAACCTTGTTCGGGGTGGAAATTCTACCCAAGCTGACCGATGGTGGCTGGTATGTGCCCAATGGCATGTTATTGCTGCCACCCAGCGCTTTCTTCATCATCGGGTTTTTGATCTGGGCGATCCGTGCCGGGAAACCCAAACAAGTGGAGAAACCCGAGTATCAGATCCATGAAGTCCACCGCACCGAGGTGTTGCAGTAATGGAACATTACCTCAACATCTTTATCTCGTCGGTCTTCATTGAGAATTTGGCGTTAGCATTCTTCTTGGGGATGTGCACCTTCTTGGCCATCTCCAAGCAGGTCGCCACCTCTTTCGGTTTGGGCATCGCTGTCATCGCCGTGCAGGGCATCACGGTGCCGGTGAACAATCTGCTCTACCAGTATTTGCTTAAAGACGGTGCGCTCGCTTGGGCGGGCTTACCCGATGTGGACCTGAGTTTTCTGGGCCTGATCTGTTATATCGGGGTCATTGCCGCCATGGTCCAGATCCTGGAAATGGTGCTGGATCGCTATGTCCCGGTGCTGTACAACGCCTTGGGTATTTTCTTGCCCTGATTACGGTGAATTGCGCCATCCTGGGCGGCACCTTGTTTATGGTCGAACGGGATTACAATTTTCCGAAAGCTTTGTGTACGGCCTGGGAACCGGCTTCGGTTGGGCGCTAGCCATCACCATGCTGGCGGGGATTAAAGAAAAACTCAAATACAGCGATGTGCCCGATGGTTTGCAGGGACTGGGCATCACCTTTGTGATTACCGGCTTGATGTCGCTGGGTTTTCTGGGTTTTTCGGGCATCCAGTTGTAAGCACACTGCGAGGGACTCAGAGCCCTCCACGGTTAGAATAGGCGGATAACCATGCTTGAAGTTGCGTTAGGCGTTTTGTTTTTTACCGGCATCGTGGTCATGCTGGTGTTTGTCATCCTGGCCGCCAAATCCAAGTTAGTGGCGTCGGGCAATGTGGATATTTTGATCAACGGCGAAAAAACCGTTCAAGCGCCGGTGGGCTCGAAGTTGCTGAATGCGTTGGCTAATGCCAATTTGTTTGTATCCTCGGCCTGCGGTGGCGGCGGCACCTGCGCCCAATGCCGGGTCAAGGTCTTCGAAGGCGGTGGCGCGATTTTGCCCACCGAGACCGGCTATATCAACAAGCGCGAAGCGGCGGAAGGTGAGCGCTTGGCTTGTCAGGTGACGGTTAAGCAGGACATGAAGATCCAGGTCGCCGACGAGGTGTTCGGGGTCAAGAAATGGGACTGTACGGTGCGTTCCAACCATAATGTGGCCACGTTCATCAAAGAGTTGGTGTTGGAACTGCCCAAAGGAGAGACCATCGATTTCCGTGCCGGTGGCTATATTCAAATCGAATGTCCCCCGCATGAGGTCCACTACAAGGATTTCGAGGTCGAGAAGCAATTTCGCGACGAATGGGATCGCTACGACTTGTGGAAGTATGTCTCCAAATGTACCGAGCCGACCATGCGTGCGTACTCAATGGCCAGTTATCCTGAGGAAAAAACCGTCGTCCTGTTGAACGTGCGCGTCGCCACGCCCCCGCCAGGCCAGCCGGATGCCCCTCCGGGCATTATGTCCTCGTTTATCTTCGGCTTGAAACCCGGCGATAAAGTCACTGTTTCCGGTCCGTTCGGTGAGTTCTTCGCCCGCGAAACCGACAACGAAATGGTGTTTATCGGCGGCGGTGCGGGTATGGCGCCGATGCGTTCACATATTTTCGATCAATTGAAGCGTCTCAAGAGCCAACGCCGAATGACTTTCTGGTACGGTGCCCGCAGTTTCCGAGAGATGTTCTACGTCGAGGATTTCGACGCGCTGCAGGCCCAAAATCCCAATTTCAAATGGCATGTGGGCTTGTCCGATCCACAACCGGAAGATAATTGGACCGGCTATACCGGCTTTATCCACGAGGTGCTGTACGAGCACTATCTCAAGGATCATCCGGCGCCAGAAGATTGCGAGTATTACCTGTGCGGCCCGCCGGTGATGAACGTTGCCGTGATCAAGATGTTGGAAGACATCGGCGTGGAGCGGGAAAACATCATGTTGGATGATTTCGGCGGCTAAATGGCCCAAGACCGTTCGTCATTCGCGCTAGGTTGGTTATCCTCAGGAAATCGAAACGCGGTGTCCCCATTCACCAAATCGTGGGTGGGGACATTCGTTCTGTTGCTACTGTTGATCGGCGGGTGGTGGTATTCCTCCAGCGTGCGGGATGCTCAGGTGCAACTGACCGGCGCGACGATGGGCACTACGTATACCGTCAAAATACCGCACGTTCCCGAGTCTATCGTAGCAGAAACGCTGCAAGCAGAACTTGAGCGCATTCTGACTCGGATCAACCGGCAGATGTCTACCTATGATCCCGAATCGGAGCTGTCTCGCTTCAACCGTAATTCGAGCACCGGGTGGGTGCCGGTTTCGCCGGAACTGCTGTTTGTGGTGCAGGAAGCCCAACGCGTCAGTCAACTGACCGGCGGTGCTTTCGATGTCACAGTCGGCCCATTGGTGAATCTGTGGGGATTTGGTCCCACCGTCACGGATGACGAGATTCCCTCGGAAGAAGCCATTGCCGAGGCGCAAACTCGGGTCGGTTATCAGCAGCTACAGCTGCGCGTTAACCCGCCGGCGTTGCAAAAAGCCGTGGCCGATATTGACGTCGATCTGTCGGCGATTGCCAAAGGCTATGCGGTTGATCGGTTGGCGGAACACCTGGAAACCTTGGAGATTTCCGATTATATGGTGGAAATCGGCGGCGAATTGCGGGCCAAGGGGCATAATGCGCAAGGCAATCCCTGGCGCATCGCCATTGAAAAACCCACTACCTAACGAACGCAGTATAGAGCGCATCGCTTTGCTGACAGATCGGGGTATCGCCACCTCGGGCAACTACCGCAATTTTTTCGAACGAGATGGTCAACGCTATTCCCATGCGATCGATCCCACTACGGGACGGCCAATACGCCACGAATTAGCTTCGGTCTCGGTCATTCATCCGTCGGTCACTGTGGCTGATGCGCTGGCGACCGGATTGATCGTCATGGGACCGGAAAAAGGCTTCCAACTGGCCGAGCAGATCGGGTTGGCGGCGCTCTTCATCGTGATCGACGATGGTGAATTCATAGAGAAAAGCACTTCGGCCATTGCACCCTATCTGGCCGATTAATCTACTAGACCGGCGTTTATCCCGATTTTCTAATACCATAACAGGGGTGACCCGGCCGAACCCAACCGGTGACCCAAAGGAGGGTAGTATGCTCAGCTCGATCAATGTAAAAAACTATATGACGGCCAACCTGATCACCTTCAAACCGGACATGGGGGTCATGGATGCCATCTATTTGTTGCTTGAGAACAGGATTTCCGCCGCCCCTGTGGTGGATAAACGGGGTAATCTGGTCGGTATGTTGTCAGAAAAAGACTGCATGAAAGTCGTGTTGCAGGCTAGTTATCACGAGGAGCGGGCCGGCAAGGTGTCGGAGTATATGAGCCGGAATGTCAAAACCGTGAATTTGGACGACAGCTTGCTGGATGTCGCCCGCATGTTTCTCGAAGCCCCCTATAAGCGCTATCCGGTCATGCGCGACAATGTGTTGGTCGGCCAGATTAGCCGCAAGGATGTCTTAAAAGCGCTTAAAGATCTCTGGTAAGCCAGCTCGGGCAAACACACTCCTTTTTATGACCCAAGCGCTGGTTATTCGCAATTTACGTAAAACCTACGGCAATGGTTTTCAAGCCCTCAAAGGCATTGACTTGGAAGTCCGGGAGGGCGATTTCTTTGCGTTGCTGGGTCCCAACGGGGCGGGCAAATCGACCACCATCGGCATCATCTGCTCCCTGGTAAAGAAAACCGGCGGCCTAGTTCACGTCTTCGGCAGCGATCTGGATACCGATCTGGAGACGGTCAAAACGCACATCGGCTTAGTGCCGCAGGAATTCAATTTCAATCAGTTCGAACCGGTGGTGGAAATCGTCGTCAACCAAGCTGGTTATTACGGCCTCAAGCGGTCACTGGCCTATGACCGGGCCGAACGGTATCTCAAACAACTAGGCTTATGGGAAAAACGCCGCGAACAAGCCCGTTCCCTATCCGGTGGTATGAAACGGCGCTTAATGATCGCCCGCGCTCTGGTTCACGAACCGCGGCTGCTGATTCTGGACGAGCCGACTGCCGGGGTAGATATTGAAATCCGCCGTTCCATGTGGCAATTCCTGCGTGAGATCAATGCGCG
>JAAUQA010000297.1 GCA_012032855.1 Candidatus Competibacteraceae bacterium | reverse complement strand
GAATTTGCTGCATTTGCTCCGGCGAGAAATTTGGAAACGGCAAGCGGCCTTCTTCCCGCCATTGGTTCACTTGAGTTTCGGCAAGCTCAGTTTTGTCAGCATCCAATCCGGCGTCGCGACCGAAATAGAGCGTCTGCGATGGAAAGGCGAAACTGGTTCCGCTCCGCTCCACAATGTCCATGATCCGCAAGAATACGTCTTCCCGAATGGCGAGAAATTCTACCCACTCCCGGGTCAGGACATAGGCGTAAACCTCAATATCTAATGAACTGGCGCCGAAACCGATAAACCGCGCGCGCAACGTGTCCGGTTCGATGCGGGGATGACCCAGCAGCATCTCTCGGATCTTGCCGAGTAAATACCGCAGTTGCTCCGGGCTGGTTTCGTAGCGAACCCCAATAACAGTCCGTATCCACATCCGGTCGCGCTGAGCGAGATTCACGACCGGCATCTTGGAAAGCGCTGCGTTGGGAATCGTCGTCAACGTTCGATCCAGACCCCGAATCCGCGTTGAGCGAATACCAATCGCTTCGATCGTTCCCAGCTCACCACCGTACCGACAGAGGTCGCCAACCCGTACGGGTTTGTCGGCAAACAAACTGAAACCGCCGATCAGATTTTCAATGGTCGGCTGCGCCGCCAAAGCGATGGCTAACCCGCCAACGCCTAGACCTGCAATGATTCCATACAGCGGTACTCCCAGCCGGTCGGCACCCATGGCCAAAAATCCCACTGCCGCAGCCATACCCAGCAAACGGGTGCAGATGCGGATGAGATGGGCGTCGATGCTCTCAGGCGCTATTCTGGGCGAAGCGATGATTGCCTCGGCAACCACCGGCGCGATACGCCACGATATCCAGGCAGCGGCCAGGAACATGACCGCTGTCGCCGCCAGCTCAATCACGCTGCCCACAGTACCGATCAGGTTCAGTTGAACAAGTGCGATATAGGTAATGACGGGCGTTGCTACCAGAACGAATGCCGGCAACGTCGATTGTGCTAACGCCTGCAAGAAGGGTTGCTGGCTACCGCCCCGACGCGACAGGCGATACGCCCCACGCAGCAACAAGCCGGAGAAACCGAGGAGCAGGACCAAAGCGAGCCACTTCCAAACCGACTGGCCGCCTAACGGAGCCTTAAGCCATGCCGGCAGGGCTTGAATCCAGGCATAAGGAATCATCCAACCGCCGCCGCTCATTGTGATTTCCTTGAGGTGCTGCAGGGGAACCGGGCGGATATAAGGCAGTTCGTGCACACGCGCGTAAAATTCGCTCGCCTTGGCGACGGTCTCGGCGCTGAATAGAAACTCGCCTCTGCGGGGTCCGCTCCTTACGCGCTCAAGGACAATTTCGGTGTGTGGAATCACCCAGCGGTTAGCATCGGCACCGGTGAGCTGTTTCAACTGATCGGCATCGGGAATTTCGTCAAAAGCCGACAGTTGGATTCGACTCAGGGTCTCGTATAAATCGGCGGCTGCCGCTCGGCCAGTCTTTGCCTGCGACGCCGGCGGCACTTCACTCAAATCCAGGCACTGTATGATTTCTTTACCTTGCGCAATCATACGGTTGAAAGCCGCACGCGAGGGAGAGGTCAGGTATTCCTGCGCCATGATCGCTCCGACAGCGTCACCCCCATCGAGAAAGGTTTTTAGCGTGGCGCGTGGACTTGACCGGTCCAAAGGTTGTAACGGGTGCACCGATTCCTGACCCCATGCACTACCGGCCATCAAGCAAAAGCCGATAAGACCAGCAGGTCGAAGACGGTGCGCCGCAACAGACCGGTCATGACGTTACTTACCCTAAAACTCCCAATTGCCGTAAACCGCAAGGAATAGGGTGCCCGTGTTGTCGAAGGAACCCACGACATCGCCGCGCCCGCCAAGGGCGACCGGGACGGCGCTTTGCAGGTCGGTGTCCAGCGTTCCGCCATATAGATATTCGGTGGCGAAACCCCAGCGCAAGGTCTGGCTCACCTGCTGTTCAGCGCCGATTCCGAAGCGCCAGGCCGAATTTACCGGCAATAACGGTGATACTTCTGAGCCGTCCTGGAATTCCGAGTCATAAGCGATGCCGAAATTGAGCAACCAGGGATCGCTGAGGCGGTACTGCGCGCCCAGCGCCAAGTGCCAGGTTTCGTCAAAATCCAGGTCAGTTGTCACGCTGGTGGGATTAGTGGCATTGTCGACGCCAAGCTGTACCTGGCCAAATTCCGACCAATCTTGCCAACCCACGCTGCCAAGCACGGCCCAACGATCATTGACTTGATGGAAGACACTGGCCATTACTTGCTGCGGAACCTTGATTCCGACCTTGATTCTGGAATTCAGTAATCCACGGTTGTCCAGTACCGCGTTGAGCCCGGGCGCAAGATTTGAAAAATCCGCCGGCCCGTCGAAGTCGAGGTCTACTTCCGAATTCCAAGTGAGTCCAAGCCGAGTGTTGGCATCGACTTCATAGAGCAGGCCGAGATTAACGCCCCAACCCCAGGTTTCGTCGTCAAGCTTTAGCCGACCGTCGTCAAAGGCAGGGTTCACGTTATTGATCGCCACTTGGTTTTCATAAATACCATACATGGCGTTCACGCCTGCACCCAGCGAAAGTTGCTCATTCACCTGATAGGCGATGGAGGGCAGCAACGAAATACCGAGCAGCGTGCCCTTCTGTACATAGTAGCGGCCAACCCAGTCATTGTCATACTCCAGGGGTGCACCAAAGTTGCCGGTCATGGCGAACCCGAGTTTAAGTTCGGGCGACACGCTGTAACTCAGGAATCCGCCGCCGCCGAGAAACCAGCCATCCGACCCCACCGCGTATCCTCCGTCACCGTCACCGAGTAGGGGCGAAGTACCCGAACCCACCGAAAACTCGGTATTGCCCCATAGCACCTGGACCGGAGGCGAGAAACTGCGTGCCCCTGCAAGCGGGTCATGCCGGCAGGGTTAGTGAACACGGTCGAGGCATCTTGTGCGCGCGCGCCGTTGCCCGCCGACGCTAAGCCAACGTCGGCTGTGCCGACTTCATAGGCGATTAAGCCGCCTCCGAACGTCGGCCCCGCCGCGAACGCGGCAGAGCACAGGGCGATGATGGGAATTGCGCGGGACGGTTTAGTAATGGGAAATCGCTGATAGCTCATACAGTTCTCCAATTAGAAGTGCGTTGTTTGAGAACCTTAGGATTTTCCCGGCGTGTACCAGATGGGCGAAGTGTAGGCGCGCTCCTGCAGCGTCATGGTCGTATCTGTTAGGGGTTTAGTCCCGAATCGTTTGGCGTCATAGGCGGTCCAGCGCGGCGTGGGGATTTCCAACACCCTTGCGTAATAGAATGCGCGTTGTTGCGGATCGAAGTCTGGATCGTTCCATACCGTGATCAGTTCTGGGTCGCCAATAGTGTTGGTCCAGGTGGCATTTTCTACGTCCACGGTACTGCCAACTGGCGGCAGCTTGCCATCAGCACCGGGTTTGCGAGCGTCGGGATCACCCCAGACCACATCATAGACTTGCTCCTGCACCTGTCCCTGCGCATCGAGCCAGCCCTTGACGATCTGAATGCGGTCGAGATTGGCACCGATAGGGTCTTTCAGCGCCGCGACCAGGAAAGTGGGTGACCGGCCTTCCGGAGCGTTGTTGAGGTCACCACCCATGGGCACGCCTTTGCTGTAACCGAGCGCAGCCGGCAAACGGTTCTGTGCATCACTTGGCTCGAAGTCCCAGCCGCCGAAGAAGCGCACGATCAAGCGCGGGCCGGTGGTGGCGTAAGTTTCCCTTCGTTCCATGGCGTCGAAGATCGCCTCGCGGGTGTTCTCGGTGGCCCACACCGCCGCATAGCCGGACGAGGAGACTTCCCAGTCCATGATAGTCACCCCGGTCTGGAAATTGTTAATAAAGGTTTTGGTCATGCGTTCCGGACTGGGTTCCTGCGGCGTGGTCTTGCCGAAGAAGTTCTCCTCTTCCATGGCCGCGAGACCGGTATGGGCGTCGCTGCTGCCGATCATGCCGAATTTGTAGGGATTGGCGCCGAGCGTCTGCTCAAGCTGCAAGCCGTTTTTCAGAGCCGACCGGGCGTACTCGAATTCCAGCATGTCTTTGGATTTGGCCACACTGCCGTCGAGATTACCCTTATCCCATATCTCGAAATTGGCGAATTCATCATTCGGCGAGAGAAAGGGATGGGCCTCCCCAGTGCCCTTGGTCTGGGTGACTTCATAGAGCCTTTCCCACTTGGCCCGGTCAGTGGCATATTCAAGGTCGAGTTTCTCGCCAAACGCCTCGACCATCGGGAACATGCGACCGTTCGACAGATTACCGTTGTGCGCGATGGCTAACACATCTCCGCCGGTCTTTTCTTCGTAAGCGGCCATCCATTGCCATAAATCCACCGGATTGTCACTGCCCAGCGGTTTCATCGTGGTGAAGGGTTCGACGCGGCTCGCTCTATCGGCATTGTCACGGAAGACGACATTGCGGTGCAGATTGTTGCCGCCGGTATTCGAGGTCCATTCGTAGCCGATGAAAGCAGTGAAGCGACCGGGTTCATTCGCCTCCTCCGCCGCCTTGATGGTCTCCTGCCACGCGCCGCGGTAGGCCGGGGTGCCGGGAAGCGGCATGATGGCCTTGGAGATGGCGCCTTTGCCGAAGCTGGTGATGATATCCATCGCCGCCTGGGCGCCTTTGCCGGAGCGAATCATGTCGTGCCACTTGCGGCCCTGCGGGTCGGCCATAATCTTGGGGTCACCTCCCACCAGCAGCGGAAAAAAGCCCATGCCGTCGGAGTGATCGGCCACGACCAAAAAATCAAGCGGTCGGGAAAGTTTAACGGGCTGTCCGCTGGATGACGTGACTTCATGACCCTTGGCAAACACATAAGCGTCGCGGGGTGTCAAGCGCGCGCCGAACGCGCCGGCATCCATCGAAAAACTGGTGTGCAAATGCGTGTCGCCAAAGAACGGTCGCGTTGGGAAATTGCGCCCGGCATAAGGCGAGTATGGCGGTTTAGAAGGGTACACCTGCTTGGCCGTCGCTGGGTCTAGCGCGCCTGCGTCATACGCCAAGGCGGGTAACGTAGACCCAGTAAGAGCGAAAACGGCAGCGACCGCTTGCAATGACAGTGTGTTGTTCATAC
>JAAUQA010000296.1 GCA_012032855.1 Candidatus Competibacteraceae bacterium | reverse complement strand
GGTACGGCGCTTACCCATACGGAACCGGTCGATCTCACTGTTCTTTTGCAGGACATAGTTGAAAGTACGGATTATGAGGCGCATGCGTTTAATCGTCAGGTGCGGATCGTCAATAGCGTATCGGCAACCATTGAAGCCAATGAAGCCCTGCTGAGAAGCGCGTTGGAAAATGTAGTGCGTAATGCGGCCAAATACACCGATCAGAATACTTCGGTGGATATCTCACTGCAGCAGGGCCATGATCACAGCGGTTGGCTGCTGATTCAGGTACGCGACCACGGTCCTGGCGTACCTGAAGAGATGTTGACGAAATTATTTGAACCGTTCGTTCGGGTTGATGACGCCCGCGACCGTAAAAGCGGTGGTTACGGGCTCGGGCTGGCTATCGCTAAACGCGCCATATGCCTGCATGGTGGCGAAATATCCGCGAGTAATGAACCTACTGGCGGGCTAACTGTGGCGATTCGCCTGCCAATCGATCAGGCCCAATAAATAGCTTTTTTCACAGACCGCAGCGCTCGCTCTTCGGTATTGCCATCAGCGGAGCCATTGGAATAGTGATATATACCGGAAGGCACATAGAATGCTATGATTTTATTCATTTTATTGATCTTAATCACCGGATTCCTACCCTGTTTTTCACAAAGAGCCATGTATGCCGCAATTTTCTCAACCACAGCCAAACGCGCCACTGGAACGCCTGAACGGCGGCATCGAACGGGTCACATTTCACAATCCGGAGAACGGGTACTGCGTGCTGCGGGTCAAGGTGCGCGGGCATCGAGAATTGGTAACCGTCACGGGGGCAGCCGCCACAGTCACGGCGGGTGAATATATCGAATGTCAGGGCATATGGGTCAACGACCGGCAGTACGGCTTACAGTTCAAAGCCCGGCAACTTGCTGTAGTACCACCCAGCACCCGTGAAGGCATCGAAAAGTATTTGTCTTCGGGCATGGTGCGGGGAATCGGCCCGCACTTCGCCAAACGACTGGTGCACGCGTTCGGTGAGCAAGTCTTCGATGTGATTGAGCAACACCCGGATCGGCTCACTGAATTACCCGGCATTGGCCCCAAACGCAAGGCACAAGTGATTTCCGCATGGGCTGAACAGAAAGTCGTTCGCGAGATTATGGTGTTCTTGCAATCGCACGGAGTGGGCTCAGCCCGGGCAGTGCGTATCTATAAGACCTACGGCGATACAGCGGTCGAGCAAGTCCGGGAAAATCCCTATCGGCTCGCTCTGGATATTCACGGCATCGGCTTCAAAACCGCTGACGAACTGGCTCAACGCCTGGGGATTCCGAATGATGCCCTGATCCGTGCGCAGGCCGGTGTGCGGCACGTATTGCAAGAACTCGGCAGTCAAGGCCATTGCGCTGCCGAACGGCTGCACTTATGCGAAACCGCGGTGCGTTTGTTGACTATTCCCGATCCAGTTATCGTGCAAGCCATCGATATGGAAGTCGGGCTAGGCCGGTTAGTCAATGAACCGATCAACGATCAACCTTGTTTGTTTCTAGCGGCTTTGCATCGCGCTGAAACGGAGGTCGCGCAACATCTCAAACGCTTGTTACGGGGTCTACCACCGTGGAATGGCATCAAGAGCGAGCAAGCGTTGGATTGGGTGCAGAAGCAAACCGGTCTTACTCTGTCTGAATCGCAATACCAAGCGGTTGCGCGGACTTGCAATAGCAAAGTCACCATTCTCACCGGTGGTCCCGGTGTCGGCAAGACCACGGTGGTGAATAGCATCTTGCGGATACTCCGCGCCCGCCACGTTAAGGTGTTATTGGCCGCTCCCACGGGTCGCGCTGCTAAAAGACTCAGCGAGGCGACCGGCTTAGAAGCCAAAACCTTGCATCGCTTATTGGAGTTCGATCCGAAAACGCGTGGCTTCAAACGCCGTCAGGATCACCCGCTGGATGCGGATTGCGTAGTGATCGACGAAATATCCATGATCGACATCGTGTTGGCCCAGCAAGTGTTACGTGCGATTCCCGATCACGCTGCGGTATTAATGGTCGGCGATGTGGATCAACTACCGTCGGTGGGTCCGGGCGCAGTGTTGTCCGATTTGATTGCTTCGCAAACCATTCCCACTGTGCGGCTCACCGAGGTATTCCGACAGGCCGCCCAATCGCGGATTATTATCAACGCCCATCGCATCAATCGCGGCCAGACACTTGATGCGACTATTGAAAACGACACGCTAAGCGATTTCTATTGGATTCCCGCCGAAACACCGGAAGAGATTTTCGCCAAGTTGATGCAGGTGGTGACCGAACGCATTCCGCAACGGTTCGGTTTTCATCCCATCCGTGATATTCAAGTACTCACCCCGATGAACCGAGGCGCACTCGGGGCGCGTGCGCTCAACGGCGAACTGCAGCAACGCCTGAATCCGGACCCCGGCCCTAAAGTCAGCCGCTACGGCTGGAACTATGCGGCGGGCGATAAAGTGTTGCAGACCGTCAATAATTACGACAAAGAAGTCTTTAATGGCGATATCGGCTGTATCCGCCACATCAACCCGGACCCCGGTTCCATCGCTATCGACTTCGACGGTCGCTTGGTCGAATACACCTTCGATGAATTGGACGAGGTGGCGCTGGCTTATGCTGCTACTATTCACAAGAGTCAGGGTTCCGAATACCCCGCCGTGGTGATGCCGGTATCCACCCAGCATTACACCTTGTTGGAGCGCAATCTGCTGTATACCGGGGTGACCCGTGGTAAAAATCTGGTTGTGCTGATTGGGCAAGCCAAAGCGTTGCAGATAGCAGTAAGAACCGTGCGGGCGAGGCGGCGGCTGACTAATCTTGCCGCTCGTTTGGCGTCCGCTGACGAGTTGCTGACTTTGACGCCTCCCTGAGTTGTTGTAAACCGGCCCGCTTGTGTTAGCTACGCTCTTTAATGGCCCCCAGAGTGAGCTAATGAAATGTGAGGTCGGCAGTCAAATAGCAGGATCTGCATTTATGACGCCGTGCAACCCATTAAGCAATCAGCAGCGGGCCGACTGGCTCGAATTTCTGGAGACCGGCGACCGCAGCAAGATCAAAGCCCCTGCCTGGCTGTGGGATAGCGTCGTTCAACTTATGGAACACCGAAGGGGCCTATCTGCGGTATTGCCGCACCAACATGGTGGCCAAATGTCAAGGCTTGCGTGCAGTGAGCTAGAATGCAGCGTGGACATTGACGGCTTTTTGCCGCCAATATATACCGAGTTTTTTAGGAGAATGCGTTGGCTAACCGCTTGATTAAGAAACCTAAAGAGCGCATTTAACGCATAAGTTTGTGGTTCGTCCGACTACTTTCATGGTGGGCTTCAGTCGGGTCTATCTCGGTGTGCATTAGCCGACCGACGTGCTGGCAGGTTGGACGGCGGGTGGCGTATGGGGGTTACTGTTTTAGTTGATCGCGCACTGTTTCGAACAATGGCAACGTTCTCCAACGGTCTCATCCGCCGTAACGCCGCCGTATGGCCCATGACAATGGTCATGCTAAACACGCTGCAGTCGGCGTATGCGATATTGGTCATGGATTTCAATTTCATGTTGAGTAAAAAGGTTTCGATTAAGGTGTTTTTGCCGATTGAACTTACCGCACTAAAAGCAATGGTTTTAATTCCACGCTTTATTGCCGTTTGGCTGTGGTTGAGCCTTGTTCTCGTATTCTGTTCAGAGTCCCTGGCCCAGGATCAGCCCACTGAAATAGCTCCTGGAGCAACCGTTGAGGTTGACAATACCGGTGCTGATGATCGTGCCATCGAACGGCGGCTGCAGGAGATTTTTGACAATCTTGATGGTCTGGAATCAGTTCAGATTACAGTAGATGCAGGTGTGGTGACATTACGCGGCGAGGTGCCGTCCGGCAAACTAGCGAGCAAGCCGAGCGTACTGCCCGGCGGGTGGAAGGCGTCGTCGAGTTAATCAACGAATTGCAGGAAACCCGCGACGTACGCCGCCGCTTGCTGCCAACCGTGGCCAAGCTGCAGGGCTACGGTTACGACTTCGTGAGTTATTTGCCGCTGTTAGTGTTGGCGTTAAGTGTCGTGGGGGCATTTGCGCTGATAGCACGATTTATTACAAGCTGGGAGTTCCTATTCAAGCATCTCGCGCCGAATATGTTTCTGCGTGACCTGGTGCAACAATTTGTCAAGGTCGCTGTGTTTTTGCTCGGGGTGCTGTTGGCGCTGGATTTACTGGACGCCACACGCGCTGTGGGGACTCTGCTCGGTGCTGCGGGTCTGATCAGTTTGGCGATTAGTTTTGCCCTGCGCGATTCGGTAGAAAACTACATCACCAGTATTTTGCTTAGCTTACGGCAACCGTTTGCGCCTGACGATCACGTGTTGATTGAAGGTTTCGAGGGTCGCATCGCTAGATTGACCTCGCGGGCCACGATTTTGCTGACCTTCGATGGTGATACGGTACGCATACCGAACGCCACCGTGTTCAAAGCGACTATCGTTAACTACAGTCGCAATCCCCTGCGCCGCTTTAGTTTTACCGTTGGCGTCGCACCCAATACTGCTTTGCTGGAAGCCCAACAAGTGGCGCTGGATACTCTACGGGTCATGGTAGGAGTGCTTGACGAGCCATCACCGGTTTGCCTGGTCGACAGCCTTGGTAACTACACTATCGATTTATTCGTGGCGGGTTGGATAGATCAGCAGCAGGCCGACTTCCTTAAAGTGAAAAGCGAGGCGATCCGCTTGGTCACGCAGGCGTTTGCCGCTGCCGGTATTGATGTGCCGGATCCAACCTATAACGTTCGCGTGCTACGCAGACCGGCTGCTGCCGTTGAGCCCGTGGTCCATGCCGAACAACCCGGCAATGTGGCGATTGATATTTCCCGCGATGATACTTTAGCGCGGCAAGTAGAGGAAGACCGCCAGTATGCCAAAAGCTCCAATCTACTCGACCCTGCCGCTCCCAGATGGGCTGGTTCTACACGATCGTGCCGGCAGCCTTCATCTTGATGATGCTGGCCGGGCTCGAGCTCGTCTGCCGGGACGTCGCGGCACTGCTGAGTGGCGACCGGAGCTACGATCTGCAACGCGTCGATCCTTCACCGGAAAGCGAGTAACCGCCCATGTCACTCGCCTATTTCTGGCTGTTC
>JAAUQA010000295.1 GCA_012032855.1 Candidatus Competibacteraceae bacterium | reverse complement strand
CCGGAATGTTCGGCGTGGACGAAGTGGCGTGCAGTAGTTGTGGAACAAGCCAGCGGTTTGCCGGTGGTTATTTCACAATCGACACCCGCGGCTCAGCTATCGGATACCGGAATCGTCAGCGGTGTACCCACCGGCATGCGTAATTGATTATTGCGCAAACCATTGGCCGCACGCAGATGCCGCAAATCGATTCGGTAGCGATGGGCAATATCGGCTAAGCTCTCACCCCGTCTGGTCACATGGACTTGAGTTGCAGCAGGTGCAGATGGGTTGTGAATCGGCGTCGCAATCAAGTCGACCGGCGGATATGCGGACTGCCCGGTAGCGACTAAACGGACTTTTGGGAGAGGGATGGATTGGGGAGGAGGAATCGGTTTCGCGACCGGTTTGGCTTCCGGTTTAACTGCTATCGGTGCCGGTCTGGATTGTGCGGATGCGGTTGCCACTGGCGCAACCGGCTCCGGCGAGGTGCTTTCGGCGACTAGCAGGTATTGCTGCTGAGGCGGTTTTTTCTTGAGATAGGCACGGATGCCGTTAAAAATGGCTTTAGCCAGTTCTTGTCGATGGCTGTTACTGCGTAATTTGCTCTCTTCCTCGGGATTGGAAATAAAGGCGGTTTCTACCAGGATTGAGGGCATGTCAGGACCTTTCAATACGGCGAAACCGGCTCTCTCCACATGGTTTGAGTGGATGTGGCCGATTTTAGCCAGCCGAACCAATACTTCTTCGGCCAATAAATGGCTATCCGCCAGCACGGCATCGTGGTAAATATCGAACACGACGGGTTTTAGCGAACCCTCGACATTGGCGAGTTTGCCGCCGACCAGATCGGCTTCGTTCTCTTTCTTGGCCAGCCAGCGAGCCGCCGCACTGGAAGCGCCTTTAGTAGATAGAATGAACACCGAGGAACCGCGCGCGGAAGGCTTATCGAAAGCATCAGCGTGGATAGAGATGAACAAATCGGCGTTATGTTGACGGGCGATGTCGATCCGTTGATAAAGACGTAAATACTTATCGCTGCTGCGGGTCAAAATCGCCCGCATGCCCGCTTCTTGATCCACCAGCTGTTTGAGCTGTTTGGCGATTTTCATCACCACGTCTTTTTCAAGAGTCTTGCGAGGACCCATGGCGCCCGGATCTTTGCCGCCATGGCCGGGATCTATGGCAACGATAATATCGCGTTGCAATGGTACTTGACGAACCACACCTCGACGACCGGCAGCCTTGACTGAGCCACCGGTTGAGATGTCCTGACCTACTGCGTTGGGCCGCTGGGTGCGGTCGATAGCGATCACCAAGCGTTGGCCGGTGTTTGTTGGTTCGGTATAGACCGTGCTTTTCCGCAACGATGTCAAATCCACCACCAAGCGCAGATTAACGCCTCTGCGGACGCCGGCACGCACGGTTTGCACATCGGTGGAGCGCAGTCCCAAATCGGCTTGGAAACGTCTTAGCTGGGTATTGTTGAGATCGACCACCAGACGCGGTGGATTATCGAGTAGGAAACTGGAGTAATTGACCGGTGCGTTGAGGGTGAAAATCACTTGTGAGCCTTGCGCCTGTTCGACAATACGTCCTTTGTCGACCTGCACTGCTGCAAGCGCCCCTTGCGGCACAGTTAACAGTAACAACAGCATCCACCCAATCAATCTCATAAACTGATTCCTATGCGATTTTTTACATAGTACAAAAGTGGGCGATGCGCAACAGTTTGTCAATACAGTTGCTTTCTACAACCCATTGACATTTTTATACTCATTTTAAATCAGTATGTTGAGGGTGTATTATTTAAGCAACACTAGCCTATTAAAGGTTATCGCTCGGGTTGAGTGAGGAGTGATGCTCGCCACTCATCAACAAGACGACTGTAAAGATGTTCGCCCAGATCCGAGGCTGCTGTTATTTCACAGTCACGAGTTGCCCCGGCATGACTAAGCAGGATATCCAAATCCGCCGCCGGCGTGAGTTCACCACCTTGTTCAGGCCACTCCACCAACAAAATCGTTTGCTCGTCCAGAAAATCCCTTAGCCCGAGAAATTCCAGTTCAAGCGGATCGGCTAGGCGGTAGAGATCACAGTGCAGCATGTGTCGGTCAGCTATCGTGTAGGGTTCCAGTAGTGTGTAGGTCGGGCTTTTTACCGCGCCCTGAAACCCCAAGGCCCGCAAAAAACCGCGCACCAGAGTAGTTTTCCCGGTGCCCAATTCGCCGCGCAGGTGGATAACCCCTCTTATTGGCGCTGCACGAGCCAAACACCCGCCCAACAGTTCGGTAGTTTGAGCGTCAACGAGGTTAATCGAAGTCATGAAACAGGATTAACCAGGGTGCGTAAATGAGGCATGAGATCCATCGCCAGCAAACCGCGCTCCCCATTGAGCACCGCTTGATCTCCGGCTCTGGCATGGACGTAGACCCCGGCACAGGCGGCTTGGGCCAGCGGCACACCTTGCGCCAGCAAGCCGGCGATGACGCCGGTGAGCACATCTCCCATACCGCCACTGGCCATGCCGGGATTGCCTTTGTCACAGACAAAGACGCCGTCTCGCTCGCAAGCGATTACCGAGCCAGCCCCTTTTAGCACGCAAACTCCGCCGAAGCGCACGGCAATTTCCGCCGCTGCGGTAAATCGATCAGCTTCGATCTGAGCAGCGGTCGTCTGCAGCAGGCGAGCCGCTTCGCCGGGATGGGGCGTCACCACCCAATTGTCGCGACGAACCGGATTGGCCGCCAATAGATTTAACCCATCGGCATCCACCACTAGGGGTAGATCAGTGGTTAACGCAGCGTTAAACAGCATGTGGCCCCAGTCGCCGTTACCAAGTCCGGGACCCACTGCGATGACTGTCGCTCGCGCAAGCAAGTGCGCCAATTCCGCAACCGATTCCACGCCGCGAAACATTAATTCCGGCCGTAAAGCAGCCTGGACGCCGGCATGTGCGGTACGGGTCGCTACGCTGACCAAGCCTGCTCCACAGCGGGCAGCTGCCTCGGCAGCCATGCGAGCGGCTCCGGCCATGCCGGAATCGCCGCCAACCACCAATACATGGCCATGATGTCCCTTATGGGCACTGCGCGAGCGGCGCGGCAGTAATGACGATAAGTTATCCCCGCTATAGCGCTGCGATGACGGATGAACGATGTCGTAGATGTCCACGGGGACCTTAAGGTTATCGAATATCACTCTACCGCAACGAGCGGGGCCTTGCCCGGTGAATAAACCTTGTTTGAGTCCGATAAAGGTGACTGTAATGTCTGCATTTATAGCGATACCCATGATAGCCCCGGTGTCGGCATGCAACCCGGATGGAATATCGATGGCCAGTACACCCGCTGGTTGGTTGTTGATGGCCTTGATCGCATTCCGCCAGGTTCCGCTGACCTCCCGTTCCAAACCGGTACCGAGCAGGGCATCGACAATGACTTCGGCCTGATCGAGACTCGCCGGATCGAAATCCCGGATAGCCACGCCTGCGGCCCGTGCGTCTTGGTAAGCAGTTAGCGCATCGCCCCGCAAGCGTTCGGGATCGCTCAGCGTCAGTATCTGCACATCTAGGCCGTCTTGCAAAGCGCGAGTGGCCACGATATAACCGTCGCCGGCATTATTGCCGGCACCGCAGACTACGGCAATGCGTTGGGCATTAGGCCAGTGTTGCCGTAAGGCGGCAAAGGCGGCTGCACCCGCCGAAGACATCAAGGTATAACCGGGAATGCCGCGTTCCTCGATGGCCAAGCGGTCCAATTCGCGAACCTGAGCAGCCCGATAAAGTGCAACCGGTAGATTGTTCATGAGAAAGCCCCCTCGTCAGCCGGATGGATAGCAGGATAAATCATCTTGGTTGATAGGGGTAATGACCATCCGAGTCTGGGCGCTTCTACATACTCCGCCGATACTGGCCGCCGACTTCGAACAGGGCCTCGGTAATCTGCCCCAGAGAGCAGCAGCGTACCGCATCCATCAGTACGGCAAACACATTCTCATCGTTGATAGCCGCCCGTTTGATCCGTTCCAACGCGGGACCGCTTTCATCGTGATGGCGATTTTGGAAACTCCGTAACCGACCCAATTGACTCTGTTTCTCCGCTTCCGTGGAACGGGCCAGTTCAGTCGGTTTGGTTTCGGGTTCCGGGTTGGGATTGCGGAAGGTGTTGACGCCGACGATGGGTAGACTACCGTCGTGTTTAAGCATCTCGTAATACAGCGACTCATCCTGAATCTTACCGCGCTGATAACCGGTCTCCATCGCGCCCAGCACGCCGCCACGCTCGGCCATCCGCTCGAATTCCTGTAGCACAGCTTCTTCCACTAGATCGGTCAGCTCGTCGATGATAAACGCCCCTTGATTGGGGTTCTCGTTTTTTGCCAGTCCCCATTCCTTGTTGATGACCAACTGAATCGCCATCGCTCGGCGCACCGATTCCGCGGTTGGCGTGGTAATCGCCTCGTCGTAGGCGTTGGTGTGCAAGCTGTTGCAGTTGTCGTAAATCGCAATCAGCGCCTGCAGGGTAGTGCGAATATCGTTGAAGGCCATTTCCTGGGCGTGTAACGATCGGCCTGAGGTCTGTATGTGGTATTTGAGCTGCTGGCTGCGTTCGTTGGCCCCGTATTTGAAGCGCATGGCGGTGGCCCAAATGCGCCGCGCCACTCGTCCCATCACGGTGTATTCCGGGTCCATGCCGTTGCTGAAGAAGAAGCTCAGGTTGGGCGCGAAGTCGTCGATGTGCATGCCGCGCGCCAGGTAGTACTCCACGATCGTGAAGCCGTTCGACAGCGTGAAAGCCAGTTGCGAGATCGGGTTGGCCCCGGCCTCGGCGATGTGATAACCGCTGATCGACACGCTATAGAAGTTGCGCACGTCGTGCGCGCTGAAATACTGCTGCACGTCGCCCATCATCTTCATCGCGAACTCGGTCGAGAAAATGCAGGTGTTCTGCGCCTGGTCCTCCTTGAGGATGTCGGCCTGCACGGTGCCGCGAATGCTGCGCAGGGTGTCGGCACGGATGCGCTGGTAGGTGTCCGCGTCGACAAACCGCTCGCCGGGCAAGCCGAGCAGGCCCAGGCCCAGCCCGTCATTGCCTTCCGGCAGGTCGCCGCCGTAGCGCGGCCGATGCTCATCGGGAATCGCCCC
>JAAUQA010000294.1 GCA_012032855.1 Candidatus Competibacteraceae bacterium | reverse complement strand
TATCGATATCCAAGCTTTCCTTGGGCAGTTTTGCCTGATAATCCTGCACGTAGGCGATCACTTTGTCGCATAATTCTCTGAAGAATGACTCGTTTTGGATCACGCTGGGATCGTGGCGGGCAGCGTATTCATAGAGCACATTGCCTTCGTGTAAGCCCAGGTTCTCGGCCACATTGACCAATAAGCCGAAACCGATTTCGGAGTTTTCCAAGCCTTGGGCATCGTGATGATGTTGGAATCGATCAATGAACCAGACGCTGCTGTTGATATCCGCACGATCTTCGGTCCGTAAAGCTTTGAGATAATCGTCGACGATTTTCGGCAAAATCGGCAAGCCCATCTGTCGCGCCTTGTTTGGGTTAGCCAGCAAAAAATGCAACAAAGCGCCCAGCGGCGAATAGGCTTGCCATTGTTCCATGGAAATGCCGTTACCGATTTTTTTGGATATTTTCGCACCGTTTTCGTCCAAAAACAGTTCGTATTTATAGTTGACCGGTGGGGTCCCGCCCAGCAGTGCGCAGATTTGCGGCTCATCGTGTAAGAGTCGATTAAATCCTTGCCGTACATTTCATAATCCACCCCCAGCATGTACCAGCGTAACGCCCAGTCCACTTTCCAGCCGACTTTGACATGGCCGCCAGTAATGGGCATGGTGGCGGCGTGACCACAGGAATGATACTTGCCACCCTCGTTTTGATCGCAACAGTAACTAATCGTGTAATTATCCTTGTCGATGCCGGTCACCCGGGTGGTGTATATTTTGCCGCAGGATTCACAGATCGGGAAAAACGGACTCCACGCTGATCTCTTTTCCGCTGAAATGGAGGCCGTGAACAAGTCACGAATGGCCTCATAGCAATCCATGATCCGGCATAATCCCGTATCGAACCGGCCACTACGGTAAGTTTCCGTGGACGAGAAAAACTCATAGTCGAAACCGTAATGGTCCAGGAAATGCTGTAACTGGCGATTCATGTACCCGGAAAATGTAGCCTCTTTGCCGAACGGATCGGGAATCGCAGACAACGGCGCGCCCAGGTGAGGTTTGAGCAGCTCATGGTTGGGCACGTTTTCCGGCAAGTTGCGCAATCCATCCATATCGTCGGAGAAGACGATCAAACGGGTTTGGTGATCGGGAAAAGCGTTTCTGAACGCATTGATTACAAATGTGGTACGCGCCACTTCGGCAAACGTGCCGATATGCGGTAAACCGGACGGCCCATAACCGGTTTCGAATACGACGGTATTTTTCTGTTTGCCCGCCTGATTGAACACCCGCTGTGCCTCTTGATGAGGCCAGTGCAATTTTGCCATAGCATGAAAGTCCGGTTATCGAATGACTCGAAAAGTCAAATTGATGCGCGGCGGCACCGCTTGCCGGGTCTTGGGAATCCGGTGCTGCCAGTAATGTTGGGTGGCGCCGCCCATCAGCAGGAGGCTGCCGTGAGTGAGAGTCACTGCGCTGTTATGGGTTCCATTTTTATGCCGCAATAGAAAACGCCGCGGACCACCGAAACTCACCGAGGCGATCATGGGATTCTCGCCCAATTCCCGCTCCGCATCGCTGTGCCAACCCATGCTGTCGCGACCGTCTCGGTATAGATTCAGAAGAACGCCGTTAAAGTGCACCTCGGTCACTCGCTCAATGCGGTTCCTGATGGTCAGTAGTAACGGTATCCAGCGGGCAGGATAACGACGGATGCCGGAATAAGTGTAACAGCAACCGGCATCGCCGTACCAGGCGGTCAAACGCGGCACCAGGTGAGTTTTACCGTATAGACTGATGTGTTCTTGCTGCCACGCAATACTGTCCAACAACCCAGTGAATAATCGATCACTTTCCGCTGGGGTAAAAAAGTCTTCGAAAAAATCGAGCTCGGCGTCAGGCAGGGATAAAGCGGTTTTGTGCAAAGGGTAGTCTACAACGCACTCGGTTTGCCGGTCGGGCACGATTCAGGATGCCGCACCGGCCTGCAGTTGGGCGGTTAGCCGTTCGAATTCCCGTTTCATTTCCAAATTCTCGAACGCACGTAACGGGGGGAGTTGCCGCTGCAGCAGATTGTCCAGCATCGCCTGGCTGCTTTTCATCAACGCCACTAACTCACCCGAAATTTTGACGGTTTCGTAGGTGTTCCGAGCAATCGCAATGTCTTGCAGCAGGCGCTCACGCGCTTGCGCCACTTGCCGCGCTTGTTCGACCAGATAGTCACGATACAGGGCGGCAGCCCGCAAGGTTAGGGTTTGTGCTTGCAAGTTAGCGTCTAATACGGCGTGCGCAGCATCGGATCGCTGTTTTAAGCCCTGGGTTTGCTCCATCAATACCCGCGCTTTATCCGCAATCGTATTGATCTCGGGCAAATACCGGCTATTCACGGCTGTAATCAAATGGTCCTGCATCCGTTCCAGAATCTCCAGCAGAACGAGATACATCCCATAATAGCGACGGCTACCGTCCAGCGACTCCTGGCTATCCACCATCAGTCGTTCCAGTTGCTCGGTGATGGTTTTGACATTATCGAAAGCGATACCCATTTCGATTAAATCATCACCTACTACCGTGGATAGCAAAAACTCCAATTGCTCGTCACTTAATACCAGCCCCAGGCGGCGCAGTTCGGTGGCAAACTCACGGCGAATGGTAAGCAGTTCCTGATTGGCGGTATCAATACGTTGGGATTGTTGCTGAATGGCCTGATCGTAATCTGCGACGGTCTTTTGCCAACTCCCCTGTTGCGGGGCCGTCACTCGCTGGGTGCGTAGTTCAGAAATCTCAGTCTGTGCTTGGCGGATGATGCTGTGCAGCTCGCGAATGCGCTCTCGGTAGCGCTGAGCCGGTGAAATTGCCAATACCGTGATGGCTTCATCCAGCAATGCATTGATGGCAGCCTGATTAGAGGCTTGATCGGTACCTAACCAAGCCCGTTCCGGCAACTTTGATGACGATCATGCAGAGTCAGCGCCTGCTCCAGCTTAGGTAAGGTCTGTTCCCAGACGCGGCTGAAGTCATATTGCGACTCGTCCCTGAATAATTGCCGGGTATCCTCCCAAGCGCCGCTGGCTGTGTCTTGTATTTTGCCCCACCAATTGCTGTTGGGGGTTTTCTCTTCGGCTGTTGCGAATCCGATCGTCAACAATAAGCCTACCAACACCAGTGTAACTAGGCGTTCTCTCATCAATTCTCCTCACCGACCACCCGGCTGCCGGCCAACAGCATGACTTTGGCGAGATTAGCCCGCAGTTCCGGGTTGAGCTTGTCCTTGGAGGCCACCAACAGACCCTGAGTACAAATAGTATCCACCGAGGTGTCGAAGCCCCATTTTTTTTCCTCGACAGTCACTTCTTCGAAGGAATAAACGGCTCGACCATCCGGTAATTTGTCGTTCAAGTCCCAATCCTTAACCGGGACGAAGTGAAACTCTTTGGGACTGCCCAGGACGACTTGCATAGCCGGCGATTTGGCCGAGGGACGCTGAACCAGCATGGCGGCTTTGATCTTACTTTGTCCGCCCGCTTTGATCTGTAACAGCGCTTCCATGGTGTCGATAAAGGCCGGTGCGGTGTTTTTGAATTTGGGTTCCAGCTGCACCATGTACTCATAAGTCACCGCGACACCGCTGTTGGGGCTTTGCACGGCGATCAGATAGTCTTTCTTGTCCTGTAAATCGCCATCGCTTTTGATATCGCTATCCTTGCCTGTGATGATAAATACGCATTCCTTGCCGATGTCGCCTAGCATCATTAGCTTGTCGGCTAACTGAGGCTGTTGACCCAGATAATAGTTCAACGCATCGGCCTGAGTTAGGCCGACACTAACCGGGCTATTCGGGTCATTGAGGCGCTTGAGGTTTTCTACCGATCCCACGCTGGTGAGCACTTCTACAGTCACTCCCTGTTCGGCCATCACGGTTTTCAGCCGCTCACCGACGGCGTTGTAGCCGCCGCCGCTTTTCCCCGTGCTGATAACCAGATCAGCAGCTTGCGCCGCTACGCCGGATTGTAGACTGAGTCCGAAAAAGATAAGGGCAAACAGGTTTGATTTCATGAACACTCCGCGCTGGCCGGAATCGGCCGTTTATATGCTTATCGTTGACGATCAGGATATTAGTTCTTGTGTTGCAATTCAGTAACTTTGGCGTCGCACTTGGCCTGCCAATGTGCTGCAGCGTTCTGCTCGCCCCGGCCCTTTGCGAAACGGGCCAATACGTTGTAATTTTTGTAAACTTTGGGCAAATTTAGCGCTTCGCTCAATTCGGTAGCCTGGATCAGATAAGCTTCTGCTTTTTCCCACTGACCCAGCCGCCAAAACAGAATGCCTAACTGAAAATACGACGCTTCGGCACCGACTTCGTTACTCATATCCAATTTAATCGCTAGGCTTTTCTCAACTGAAGCGATTGCTTGGAGTAATAACGCTTGCCGAATCTCGCTATCGGTGGTTTGTTCGGCACGCTTTTGATATAGAATACCCACGTTTTGTGCATAAATGGCTAATTGGTTGCGAGCGCCCAACCGCTCGGCCAATTCGAAACTCCGCGCATAGCTCAATTCGGCCGCATCCAGATCACCTTGCTGGACCTCGGCAGTAGCTAATAGATCCCACAAACGCATTTCCTCTTCTTGGATCCCCGCGCGTTGCAACAGTCTAATCGCCTCTTTGAACAAGATAATGGCCTGGTTGTAATGCTCCTGTTGGCGTTGCAGAACGCCCAGCTTTTCCAGAATGATAGCCTGCAAACTGTTATCTTTCGCCAGTTGCGCAGCGCAAAACGCATCAGCGTAGCGCGCCTCAGCATCGGCATGGCGACGGGCGTGCTCGGTGTCGGCGGCATGCAGCAACCCGTTGCACCCGCAGCCGACGATCCCATCGCCAAGTTGAAAAGGCCAAAGAGATGCTTGATATGGAATTGATCACGCAGGCCGACTACGACGCGCTCAAGGCCAAGGCGCTGGGCCTGTAAGCCAAAAGGCGCGCTGCGACTATGTCAAACACTCGTCCACCGCCGGTGCCTCCTTACACCGGCCCAGGCTCGCCGCAGGACGCGCCGCCAGCACCGGGCAGTTTTCCGATTGACCCGGCCACGCTGCCGGATGCGATTCGCGACGAGTTGGAAGCGCCCGATCCGGTC
>JAAUQA010000293.1 GCA_012032855.1 Candidatus Competibacteraceae bacterium | reverse complement strand
CGCTAATGCTCCCGTACCAATAAAAGCCAGCAAACAGATCGCACTGCCACGCCGATCAAAGGCCCTGTAGCGCCGGAACCACGCTAAGAATCGTTGTCCGTTGTACTCTTCTTGTTGGAAGTAGCGCAAATAGGCTAGGACTCGTCGATAAAAAAACAATACCGCGCCGCAGCCGGCAAAGAGTAGAGCAAGGGAATCGATCATCAATTAATCCTGGCTGGGAAGAGCAGCAGATGCTAACAAAAATCGCCGATAATTTGAGCACAGGTATGCACGCCGCTGCCTGCGAACGGAAAATGATCCTGTTCCGGCAGCACAACGACTTCCGAACGCGGAATCAAGCGGCCAAAGCGATGGGCCATTTCAACCGGCGTTTCCTGATCTCGGGCTCCCCACAACACCAGCGTCGGCGCTTGGATCAGAGTGGCATTAGCGGTTTGATCTTCGTTGACTACTTTTACGAACGTGCCGCGCAAAAACGCCCGCGTTTTGGTAATCCCGCGAACCGTAGCGTTGCCGGTGCCAGTTAAGCAAAGATTGTGACCCGGCAGCCGGTAACAACCGAATGCCTCGGCCAAGCATGCGGATAGCCCAAATTCGCAACCGTTGTTGCACCGTGCGGCGGCGCGGTAATCCTGCTGCATCCATCAACACCAAGCGGCGCAACCGCGCCGGCGACCCGCTGGCGATTCGCAAACCGATGCGCCCGCCGAAGGAATGGCCGAGTAAATCGATTTGTGCGAGTCCGACGCGATCCAGATAGGCTAGAACACAGCGGGCATAGTCGCGAGTATCCCAATCCTCGCCGGACCAAGGCGATTGACCGAAGCCGGGCAAATCCAATAGATGCACCTGACGATGCCAAGCTAACCGCTCGCCCAGCGGGCGCATGGCTTGTAAATCCTGTCCCCAACCGTGGAGAATCAATAGCGGTATAGTGTCAGTTGGTTTGCCCAGCACAACGGCATTAAGCTGGTCGGCAGTTTGCTTGATTAAGGTCATCAAATAGTCCCGAGGGCCGGCACGCACACCCTATCGTTATCGCTACCAATCCGCCTGCAAGGCATTATTAATCCACTCCACGCTATCGACCCCGTTATCCGAGGTAATGCCCACCACATCGAAACGGCAAGGTGCCGTACAAGCAGTTTTTTGCAGATAATAAGCAGCAGCGCGCAGCAGCCGTTTTTGCTTGGTTGGGGTAATCGTCTCAATCGGTCCGCCATAATCACGATTGGAACGGCTGCGCACTTCCACAAACACCACTTGCGGCCCGTCACGCATCACGAGGTCTAATTCACCCAGGCGGCAACGAAAGTTGCGGGTCACCAGCACTAACCCGCGCGCCTCCAGATAGCGACAAGCCAGTGCTTCGGCCACATTCCCGCGCTGACCGGTCGTGGGTCCTTTAGCCTTGGAGCGAGTGCTGCTCTGCTTCATGAATCGCCATAGGTAGATTACATTTGAATACGATGACCATTGAACCCGGCGTGTTGTACGTAGTCGCCACCCCTATCGGCAACCTGGGAGATATCAGTGCCCGCGCCTTACAGGTACTGCGAGAAGTCGCTTGGATAGCTGCCGAGGATACCCGGCACAGCAAACGTTTGCTACAGCATTTCGGGATTCACACGCCTTTAGTCTCTTTACACGACCATAATGAACAAGCGCGCATTCCGCAACTGTTGGCGGATTTACAAGCCGGTAAACCCATCGCGCTGATTGCCGATGCAGGAACTCCGCTAATCAGCGACCCTGGTTTCCCGTTGCTACGTCAAATCAGAGTGCAGGGCTTGAAAGCCAGCCCGATTCCGGGTCCGAGCAGCTTGATCGCTGCATTGTCGGTGGCCGGCTTACCGACCGACCGCTTTGTATTCGAGGGTTTTTTACCGGCTAAACCGCAGGTCCGTCGTAATTATTTGAGCGCATTGCAACGCGAACCGCGTACTGTAGTTTTTTTGAATCCAGTCATCGCATTCAGGCTGCGTTGACCGACATGACGTCGATTTTTGGCACCGAGCGGCAAGCCGTGCTGGCCAGAGAACTAACTAAACAATTCGAAGAGATCCACGCCGATACATTGGGCGAACTCTGCGCTTGGCTTAGTGCAGATGCTAATCGGTGTCGAGGCGAGTTTGTTATTGTCATGCAAGGGGCGCCGCAGGTAACCGATGAATGGGTTCGACTCGAAATACGCCCGTTGTTGGCCCTATTATTAAAGGAAATGCCGGTCAAACGCGCCGTCACTGTCGCTGCTCAATTAAGCGACTGGCCGAAAAACAAGCTTTATGAATTAGCGCTAACGCTAAAAGATCACGCGCTTGCAAGTGAATTGGGAAAGGAGGACACTGAGCAGTAGGGAGTTGGCCGGGCAACCGCTGCTTACGAGTGGAGGAAAGTCCGGGCTCCATAGGGCAGGGTGCCAGGTAACACCTGGGAGGCGTGAGCCTACGGAAAGTGCCACAGAAAACAAACCGCCTAAGTCCCCCGTGGACCGGTAAGGGTGAAATGGTGCGGTAAGAGCGCACCGCGCGGTCGGCAACGACAGTGGCAGGGTAAACCCCACCTGGAGCAAGACCAAATAGGGAAGCATCAGTGTGGCCCGCACCGCTTCCGGGTAGGTCGCTACAGGCATGTGGTGACATGTGTCGCAGATGAATGGTTGTCCTTGACAGAACCCGGCTTACAGGCCGACTCCCGCCTCAATTTAGGGTATCCCTAGAACGGGTTTACCGTGTCGCAGAATAAGTCCGCATTCTAAACCAATAAATTAACAGTTTCTTTTCGACTGTTTATCCGCTTCTTTTTTCTACGCCCTTGTATATTGAAAGTATTTTTTTTGGCCTATTTGAAATATATTTTAAATCATTATTAAATATAAACTTTTTTTATTTTTCAATCTGCCTAAAGCTACCTTGACAGGGGCGGCTAAACCTACCTATAGTGTAGAAAAGTGGGACAAAGTGGGAAATTAGGAAAACAAAGCGGAAGAGGAGACGCATTTTGTTTCGGGGCTTTAATCCCTTGTCGCTGGATAGCAAAGGGCGTTTATCCATGCCGACCAAATACCGTGAGCGTCTCACAGAGTTGTGCACCGGGCAGCTAGTGATCACCATTGATCAAGACCATTGCCTGTTGCTTTATCCTTTGCCGACTTGGGAGCTTGTCGAACAACAACTCATTCGTCTATCCAGCACCAACAAGCGGGCGCGTAATCTTAAGCGGTTATTGTTGGGGCATGCCGATGAGTGCCGAATGGATGGTCACGGACGCATTTTACTGCCTCAGCCATTACGGGAATTCGCCCACCTCGACAAGCGAATCGTGTTAGTAGGACAAGGCAATAAATTCGAGATCTGGGACGAGCCGAGTTGGAATCAGTTTAGAGAAGAATGGCTTGAAGGCAAAGATCAAGATGGAAACAGTTTATCTGCTGAATTGGAATTATTAGCGTTCTGACGACTATGGAAGACAGTGTACCGTTAACGCATCAACCCGTTATGTTGCATGAGGTTATGACCGGACTAGCTATTCGGCCCGATGGTGTTTATGTGGATGGAACCTGTGGCTATGGCGGGCACAGCTCAGCGATTCTTGCGGCGCTAGGCGAGACGGGATGGTTACTTGCATTGGATCGTGATCCGCACGCGGGCCGATTTGTGCAGACCCGGTTCGGTGATGATCGGCGTTTTATTTTTGAACAGTGTAGTTTCGGACGCTTGGCGGAAGTTACCGAACGGCATGGATTCTCCGGACGGGTTCAAGGCATTTTGCTGGATATCGGTGTCTCCTCGCCTCAGCTTGATAATCCTCAACGCGGGTTCAGCTTCGTAAAAGAGGGGCCTTTAGACATGCGCATGGACCCAACAACCGGTGAAAGCGCTGCCCAATGGCTAGCCCGTTGCAGCGAGGAAACGCTCTCACAGGTGTTGAAGACATTGGGCGAAGAGCGATTTCATCGCCGGATCGCCCGTGCCGTGATGCAAGCCCGCTTGCAGGCACCACTAGTCACCACGCTGCAACTCGCAAACGTTATCAGTGCCGCCATACCGACCCGGGAACCCGGCAAACATCCCGCCACCCGAAGCTTTCAGGCTATTCGAATTTTCATTAACCAAGAACTGGAAGAACTGCAAAGCGCCTTGCAACAAACCGTACAAATGCTGGCACCCTCGGCCGGTTGGTAGTAATCAGCTTCCACTCACTCGAAGATCGGCTAGTCAAGCGGTTTATCCGCGAGCAGGCCAATGGTCCCTCACTACCGCACGATCTGCCGATCACTCAAAGCCAAATCCGCACCACATTGAAGCAGATCACCCGTGCTATTCGTCCTCGCCCGGCAGAGGTGGCGCGCAATCCACGTGCACGCAGCGCGGTGATGCGCGTAGCGGAGCGCTTGGCATGAGCAACGTTTGGTTGAGTGCGTTACTGTTGGTGGTGGTCATGGGGTCCGGCCTGGGGGTTGTTTACACCAAGCACCAGACCCGTCAGTTGTTTGTCGACCTGCAAACCGCCCAGGAGCGCCGCGACGAATTGGAAATTGAATGGCGCCAATTACAGTTAGAACACAGCACTCTGGCCACTGCAGCTCAAGTTGACCAAGCCGCGCGCCAGCACTTAGACATGGCTACCCCCGTGCCTGATGCAGTGATTTATATCATCCGATGAACCGTCATTCCACCCCGCTCTCCCTCAAAGTCCGCCGTCGCTTGGTGATCGGCTTGCTAACGATGGCCACGGTGGGGATTTTAACGCGAGCCGTTTATCTACAGGTCGTGCACAAGGATTTCTTACAGGATCAAGGTGATGAACGTTATCTCCGGGTTATGCAAATACCCGCTTACCGCGGCATGATCGTTGATCGCAACGGCGAACCCTTGGCGGTTAGTTCGCCGGTGGATTCAGCCTGGGCAAACCCTGTTGTCTTGCTGTCTCAGCGTGACCAATTAGCTAGTCTCGCAAAAACCTTAGAGTTCAAACAGAATCAACTGAAAGAAAAGTTGGAGAAACGCTCGAATAAAGAATTCGCTTATTTGCGTCGCCACCTGCCTCCGGATACCGCGCAACGAGTGATGGACTGAACGTTCCGGGAGTGTATCTGCAGCGGGAATACCGCCGCTACTATCCCACC
>JAAUQA010000292.1 GCA_012032855.1 Candidatus Competibacteraceae bacterium | reverse complement strand
TGACGGCTACTTTAACACCTTGTTGGAAAGCGGTACGAACGCTGCTGCTGCGCTGGATAATTTTGATCGCGACGTCAAGTTATTCGGTCGGGTCTTAAGGGGGATGTCGGATGGAGATTCTCGGCTCGGGATACAACGCATTACTTCAGGTCCGGCGGTCGCCAAGATTGCTGAACTGAACGAGAAGTATCAGTCGGTCGAAACCGAAGTCGACGAGATTCTGACTGAAGCGCCCGAGTTGTTTCAGGCGCAAAGCGCCGCTCAGGCCATTGCCGATCCAAGCGGTGGATTGCTGGGAGCCGTTAGCGCTCTGCAAGAACAATACCAAGCGATGAGCAGTGGTCCCAGTATTATGGGGCTGTCGATCGATAGTCGCTTTGTTTTTGGAATCGGCGTGCTAGCTTTAATTCTATTGGCTTTGTCTGTCTTGCAGACCAACCGAGATACGCGGTTGCGCTTGTGGGAAAGTGAGCTGCGCAAGCGGGATACCGAAGAGCAAAACCGTCGTAATCAAGAAGCTATTTTGCGCCTGTTGGATGAGTTGGGCGATTTGGCTGAGGGAGATCTCACAGTACAAGCTACGGTAACCGAGGATATTACCGGTGCGATCGCCGACTCGGTGAATTATGCAATCGAAGCATTGCGGGATTTAGTGTCCACGATCAATTATACGTCCGAATTAATGGCGTCAGCAGCCCAGGAAACTCGCTCGGTGGCTGACCGCTTAGCTCGGGCTAGCGAGGTGCAGGCGAGGCAGATTGAATCAGCCAGCTCCACCATGACGCAAATGGCGCAGTCAATGAACGAGGTGTCGGGTAAGACAGCGGCCTCGGCGGATGAAGCTGATAAATCAGTAGCCATCGCTCATGAAGGTGGAGACCGGGTGCGCCGGACGATCCAGGGTATGGACGTCATTCGCGAACATATTCAAGAAACGTCCAAGCGAATTAAGCGCTTAGGTGAAAGCTCCCAGGAAATTGGTGATATCGTTGCGTTGATCAACGATATTTCTGATCAGACCAATATTTTGGCACTCAATGCGGCTATTCAGGCTTCATCTGCCGGTGAAGCGGGCCGAGGTTTTGGGGTGGTCGCCGACGAAGTACAGCGTCTGGCGGAACGTTCCGGCAATGCCACCAAGCGGATTGAGACCTTGGTAAAAACGATTCAGGCCGATACCAACGAAGCAATTATCTCTATGGAGAAAAGCACTACGGAAGTCGTCAATGGTGCTGATCTTGCTGAGAAAGCCGGTGAGGCGCTGGAGGAAATTGAAAGCGTGTCAGCCAAGCTTGCAGCATTGATTAATGATGTGTCCAAAGCCGCTGGGCAAGTGACTGAGATGGCCTCCCGGGTATCCACCGCCATGACCTCGATTAATGAAATCACCGCACAGACCTCTGAAAGCAGTGTGGCTACGGCGTCTTCCATCGGCAAGCTCAACCAACTAGCTCAAGAACTACAACAGTCGGTGGCCGGGTTCCGCTTGCCGGAACAGGCCATGGCGACTGATGAATGATTGAGCGTTGAATTATTGTCTTAACTGCAGCGCGTTGGCCGGTTTCTCGGAGAAACGACATGAGCAGCAGCCATAAAGTGGACGGTTCTCAACAGTTGCTTAAGGACGAGCTGGAATTGCTGGTTAGGCGGTTGCAGGCTGAGCTGGAAGCCCATTTGGAGAACACTGCCGAGAGTGCGGTATTGGCGTCTCTGGCAGGCAGCATTGAACGTATCCGACAAGCGTTCGCCCGCTTAGATAATGCCGAGGCCGCGGCGCTTGCTCAAGAGATGGCTGGTTTGGCCCGCGGCTTGGCCACTGGGGAGATCGCCTGGGATATCGGTGGAGATGCTCTGTTCCAAGCCGTGCTCAAGATATCGCAATATATGGAGTGGCTCCAGCGCGATAGCTGGCAACAAGACTTTGATCTGCTTACCCTGATTAATCACATCCGATCTATTCGCGGTTTATCCCTGCTAGATAGGGCAGAAATAAGCTTCCCCGCCTACGAAGTCAAGACACTCTCCCCGACGACGGCAACCGATTTACGAGAGCTAGCGGTGCAGTTGCGTCCGCATTTGCAAAGCGCGTTGCTCAGTTTGCTGCGGGATAAGGATAAAGGCGAGAATCTTGAACACATTGTCTACTTCTTCTCGCAACTAAAAGACGCAACTAGCGAAGAACGTTCATATCGTTTTTGGTGGTTAGCGGAAAGTTTACTGCGAGAGGTTGCCGGCGGCGGTATCGCATTAGATCAGAGCATCAATTTGCTATTGCGCGATATTGATGTTCGGATCAAACGCCTGATTGAGACGGGCGATTTATTTGATGACGCCGATGCGGCTCGGGTTTTCAGCCAACGGTTTATTGACCGGCTCACCAGTAGCGAAGGTGGCTTAGCGCGTTTGAAGGAACGCACTGATTATAACCCTCCTCATACGGATTTGACTGCGGCTTCGCGGAGCATGCTTAAGGCGGCGGGGTTACCTGATGTAGAGACCTTGCTACAGACCGCCGATTTACTAAAAGAAGCGCTGGCGCTTGTCAGAGACCATGTCTCAGAAATGGTAAGTAAGGGCACAGCAGACAATAACGACGTTGAGCAACAGCGGTTATCGCTTCACGAGATAGCCAATGTACTGGTGATATTAAACATGGATGCGCCGGCCGCCTTGCTTGAACGCCAAGGAGACGTGCTGCAACAGTGGTCAACTGCAACAGATCACGACAACAAGGCTGTGCGTATCGCCCAGTTTGCCGACGGATTAGTGTTGGTCGAAGACAGTTTGAACGGAGTGAACGAATTCGCTTACAGCCAACAGTTGTCAACACCGGCGACAAGCGATGAAATAAAAACAGTTCTGGAACGACGCCAATATCAATGGAATTTGAAGCTGATAGTCCGTGAACTGGTGAATCAGTTGCGACGGGCCCGGGAGTTGGCTAGTACCAGTCTGGGTAGTTCCGACGAAATGGAAGCTTGGCAGCTGGCGTTGGCTGGCCTGAATGAAGTCAACGCGCTATTAAAGCTATTGGAACACCAGCGAGCCGTCGTTTTATTGGGGCGCTTACAGCGTGTGGTCCAAGCCCTGGCTTCGGAAAAAGTCGAAGAAAGTAATCTGGTTATGGATGCCTTCGGCGAATTTGTGGCTACGTTGGAATATTATCTACGCCTGACTGACGGAGAAGCGCAGCCGGACGAAGGGATACTGGATTATGCCGAACGCCAAATAACTCTTTTGGAGGGCCTCAGTGCTATCCCGTTGGATTTGACTGTGGATGAAGAGAATGATTTGGCAGCCCAACTTGATGCGATAACTGCTTCTGCAGCTCCACACTCTCAACAGCCTATGGAATCCACTAATCACACCTCCCCCTCCTCGAACGTTACTCCCTTTGAAACGATCAGTTCTGTTGAACCGGAAGCGGCTGATATTGATCCTGAGTTCCTTGAAGTATTTCTTGAGGAAGCACAAGGTGAGTTGGAGAGCATTCGCGAGCAACTACCGGCGTGGCGGGTGAACTTGCAAGATCAAGAAGCGCTAAGCACGATCCGGCGTTCATTCCATACGCTTAAGGGGAGTGGCCGGATGGTAGGGCTACTGACGATTGGCGAGTTTGCCTGGCAATTTGAGCAACTGTTGAATCGGATTTTGGACAGTACTCTAGCCCCATCACCGGTGATTGTGGAATCGGTAGATGCAGCTCAAGCGGCATTAATTCCGCTGGTGGATGGAACCGTCAATCCTAGTAAGGGAACGGAGGCGCTAGATACACTGACCCAACGTGCTCAAGCCTTGTTGCGCGGTGACCCAGTCGGTTTACTGCCGTCAGTTGACCATCAACCTACTACTCCGTCTATGCCGGAGCCGGAACCAGTAGAGACTGCCGAGTATACGCCTACACCTTCCACGCCGGAACCGGAACCAGTAGAGACTGCCGAATCTGTGCCCGTTGCCGCTAGTATTGCAGCCGCCGAAGTAGATCCCGAATTAGTCGAAATCTTTCTTTTTGAAGCGGCCGAGATTCTTGATGCGAGCGATACTATTCTGGAGCGCTGGCGTTTGGAGCGAGAGAACAGCGATTTATTGACTGATTTGCGCCGGGAAATGCATACCCTCAAGGGTAGTTCACGAATGACCGGTTTTATGACTATCGGCGAATTAGCTCACTCAATGGAGTCGGTGCTGAATGCATTATCTGCGGATATTGCGCCGCTGGATAGTGCCGCCATGATTAACGTATTACAGCAATCCTTGGATCGACTCAATGGCATGGTGGCGACACTTCGCCAAGGCGCTCATCCTGGGCCAGCTGACGATTTGATTGCAGAGCTAAATCGTTTGGTTGGCGCAACCCCCTTCCCAGGCAAACCCTTGGCGATGCCTGAAGAAACTACCGATGAAACAGCTGATGAAACAGCTGATGAAACAGTCCCGGCGGTTGATGCGGTAGCAGCGGAGCCTCAGGTAGACGCCGTTGCCGAACCGGTTAGTAGTCCAGAAACCTCTCCTGCGGTTGGCGGTGAACTGACCGAGCTTGATCAGGAGTTGGTTGCGGCCTTCCAATTTGAGGCCGCTGAACTCCTCGACAGTAGCGAAGTAACCTTACAACGTTGGGGGGCTAATTTAGCCGATTTGGAGTTGTTGAACGACTTGCGCCGGGAGATGCACACTCTCAAAGGTAGTTCGCGCATGACCGGCTTCATGGTAATCGGCGACCTTGCCCATGCCATGGAATCTTTGCTGGATGCCATTGGCAAGAGCAGCTTGCAGCCTACGCCGGATATCGTCAGTGCTTTACAACGTGCGTTGGATAAGCTCCACAATATGTTGGGTAGGGTTAAAAGCGGTGCTGAACTGTTTGCAGCAGAGGAATTACTCGCCGAATTGCGTGGATTGCTTGGCGAGAAACCACGTGAATCAGCCAAACCGGTTGTTGTAGCGCCGAAACCGCAAGTACAGGCGGCTGAAAAGCTTGAAGCGCCGACCAGTGAAGATACGATTCGAGTCAGTGCCGCCCTGCTGAACGATCTGGTCAACGAAATGGGTGAAAGTAGTATTTACCGGGCCCGTGTAGACCAAGGAGTAAGCGCCCTGCGGTTTAATTTATCCGAGTTGGAACAGACTGTACATCGAC
>JAAUQA010000291.1 GCA_012032855.1 Candidatus Competibacteraceae bacterium | reverse complement strand
AGACCGATTAAGCGTAGAAGCAGCACTCTTCGAAACATAAGCCACAAGCGGTTGCATTTGTATTCCCAAATTGAACTTTGCGTCAGTTTCAAGTGAGGAGATTGCGTCCTATCACTGACTTTCGTATTAAAGTCTTCGCAAGGTATTTCAAATCAGTAACGAGAACAGATATGAACGAATCAAGTCAGCCAAAACCACCGGTTATCATCGTAACCGGTGCTTCTGGATTCGTCGGACGATATTTCATAGATGAAATTAAAAACGATTATACGGTTTATGCCATAGCCAGGCGTAGCCAAAGGAAATCTGAAGTTGCCGATCATCCAAATATCAACTGGATGAGACTAGACATAGGAGAAGAAAAGGAAGTCAACCGTGCGATGGCAATGATTGCAAAAGAACACACTTCTGTCGATTTTGTCTTTCACTTCGCAGGATACTATGATTTTACTTATGAAAATGTTCCTGAATATCATAGAACCAATGTCCAGGGCACGGAAAACCTTTTAAACGGCGTAAAATCGCTCAAGCCAAAACGGTTTGTTTTTTCCAGTTCTTTAGCCATTACAGATTTCTCCAATCCCAACCGGATCATAGACGAAAGAAGCCCAGCGGATGCTAATTATCCTTACGCTACGAGTAAAAGAGAAGCAGAAGAACTTGTTCAGCAATTCTCCAAAGATTTTCCATGTACTATCGTCCGCCTAGCCGCTATATACAGTGACTGGTGTGAATATGGCCCACTCTATGCTCTGCTCAATTCGTGGCTTAAAAAAGGATGGATGGCTAAAATTGTCGTGGGCAGAGGAAAAACAGGAATTCCTTTTCTGCATGTTGCGGATCTGAATAATTTCATGCTAAAAATTATCCAAAAAAACGACCAGCTTGGTGATTGCGATGTTTTGATTGCTAGCCACGATGGTTGTGTTTCTCACAACCGATTGTTCGATGTTGCTAATCGATATTTTTATGGAGAAACGGTGTACCCGCAGTACATTCCTGTATTTGTTGCTGCAATCGGAGTTATAGGTATTAATCTTCTTGGAAAACTGCTACGCACGGAGCCGTTTGAAAAGTTATGGATGCTCAAATATATCGATCAGCGAATGGAGGTGGATGCTTCGAAATCACATGAGATATTGGATTGGAAGCCTAAGCCAAGGTACGATATAAAAAGAAGATTGCTGTTTCTGATTGAGAATATGAAATACAATCCTCAATTATGGAAAAAAAAGAACATTGCTATGGCCATTAAGAAAGAGGAAGAGCGGCCAGGTCTTAAAATATTCAATGTCATGCTCTCTATGAAAGATAAGATTATCGCCGAGCATGTTGCCCATATCTTATTGCCTGAAAACCAAGAGAAGTACCCAAATTACCACAAAAATAGCAAAGAAGAATTAACCTTAAGAATCACCTATATGTATGAAATTCTTGAAATCGCAATTCTTAACGGGCACCGAACGCACACATTGAATTTTTCGCGAACGCTTGCGTATAATCGTTTTAAGGAGGGGTTTGGTTTAAATGAAATAATTAGCGCGTTCAGCAGAATATCCTCAAAAATTGAAGAGGCGATACGTCACCATCCTGAATTAATCACGATGCAACAAAGGGTGCACGATAAAGTTGTCATCACCATGCAGTTGATTGTTGATGAGATTGAAGATGTTTATGAAAATTTATCAGTAAAAAATTCTGAAAAAAATGCTGATTTGATTAATTTAACGGTTTGACGGAAACGCTTGTAGAAAGCGCATCTCATAATCAAGCTAACCAATGCTAAAAAGATGTATGGCAATAACGACCTACCAGCCTCAAAACACGCAATAGCCCCCATCAATACGAATGGTATCGCCGGTGTGGTTAGGCGGCTCTGACCGCGCTCATCAGATAGATGGCTAACGCTCCAAAGTCCTCCGGTGTTCCCCAGCGACCGGCTGGAATCCGTGATTTGACCACTGCTGAGAACTTGGGTGAGTTGAAGAAATCCGCCGTCATGTCGGTCTCGACCCAGCCCGGTAGCAAGGCGTTGGCAGTGATGCCGTAATGGGCGAATTCTACCGCTAATGCCTTGATCATCGACACCAATCCGCCTTTGGTTACCGCGTAATGTTCGTTGCGAGCCGCCCCTGAAATCGCAGCGATACTGGCCGTTGCGATTAACCGTCCGCCGGGATCGTTGTTTTTAGCCCGTTCGACCATGTGCTGTGCGGCAGTCCGAAACGTATAAAAGACGCCATTTAAATTGACGCTTAATACCCGCCGCCAGTCCGTGCTGGACATCTTCAGAAATGAGGTGGGCGGCGCGATGACCCCGGCATTGGCAAAACACGCGTCAACCCGCCCGAATTCTGCTAGGGCGTCTTGAAAACGCTGCGCTACTTGGGCTTCATCGGTAACATCACAGATGAATGCAGATACCTGAGTCCCGTACGCTTGCAGTTTCTCCACTGCCACGGCGTTTTTCTCCGCGTTGGTGCCCCAAATACACACACCAGCACCCGCGGCGGCAACCGCTTCCGCCATACCTAAACCAATACCGCCATTGCCGCCGGTGACCAATGCCACTTGGCCGGTCAGATCAAATGCTTGATACGCCATATCAAAATTCTCGACTGGTAAAATGAGTTACTGGAATTATCAAGGTATCGTCTTTCCAATCGCCACTGTCGGGGTCTTTGCAAAAAGTAAAGACACTCTCACCGCTGAATCCGCCAGCACTATTGGCAATATTGACTTTACGACACTGTACCCCGTCTTTTTCACTGGTACTCACCGGAGTAATTTGCCCCTTACTCGACGTGGCTGGATTTTCCCATTCCACCGTTTGTCCGTCAGGCGTCTCTTCCAGAGCGCGCTTTCCAGCTTCGGAAAAGTGTTCCCAGTCTTCATCATTGAATTTTTGCACTGCAGAATTTTCGAGGAAGGTCCAGCTGATAGCAAACACCGGGGTAGCCATTGAAAAAAAAGCGATAGCCACAAAGGCGATTAATGGAGTAGTCAGGTTCACAGGCGGATGTCCTTGCAGTTAATTATTTGGATAGTCATGGTGGCATTCTACTCTGACGATACCGCTGTTAGCCATCGTCGTCATGTCCGGGTATGCACGAAGCCCGACACCGCCCTGTAGCATTTCCCACAATGCCTCCCCCAAACCGCGCTCCAACTCTTTTCATATCAATCAATTACGTTTCAGGCATATAAGTTGCTCTATGCTTCCGATCGTATACTTCGAATCGGTGAATCCCAACAAATCATGTCCACACACCGTACTCTTATCATCGACGACACCACCCTGCGCGATGGCGAACAATCAGCAGGTGTGGCTTTTTCTTTAGCAGAAAAACAGGATATCGCTTCGCAATTGGATGCATTGGGCGTCCCCGAATTGGAAATCGGTATCCCCGCTATGGGCGAACGGGAACGAGCGGATATTCGCCATCTGGCCGGTTTGGGATTGAATGCCCAGCTATTAGTGTGGAGTCGTATGCACGCTGAGGATGTTCAGCAGTGCTGCAATTTGGGTGTCGCCGGGGTTGATCTGTCGATTCCGGTTTCCGATCAGCAAATCCGTGGCAAATTACGTTGGAAACGCTCCCAAGTGTTGGATGCGATTCGCTATTACGTACCACTAGCGCAAGACATGGGGCTGGATGTGATCGTCGGCGGTGAGGATGCCTCCCGCGCCGATCCCGAATTCCTGCTACAAGTGGCGGAAACAGCTCAACAAGCCGGTGCCCGGCGGTTTCGCTTTGCCGATACGGTCGGGATCTTAGAACCGTTTCGGGCGTTGACGGTTTTCCAACAACTACGTGCCGCTGTAGATATTGAGTTGGAAATGCATGCCCATGATGATTTGGGGCTGGCCACCGCGAACACCTTGGCCGCTGCCCTTGGCGGCGCTACCCACGTCAACACTACTGTCAACGGCTTGGGCGAACGGGCTGGGAATGCGGCACTTGAAGAGGTGGTACTGGGTTTGCGTAAACTGTACGGCTTCACGCTCGACAATTGATTTGACCCGATTTCCGGCGCTGTCGGATTGCGTGGCTACAGCTGCGGGACGACCGCTGGCGTGGCAGAAAAGCCTAGTCGGTGAGGGTGTTTTCACCCACGAAGCCGGTATTCATGTCGATGGTTTGTTTAAAGATCCCAACAATTATCAGGGGGTAAACCCGACCGAAATGGGCCGGGAACACCGAGTGGTATTGGGAAAGCATTCCGGTAAACGGGCGGTGATGCAAATCTATGGTGATTTGGGTATTCCCGTGACTCAGAATCAGGCCGCCTGGTTACTCGAACACGTGCGCGCCTTTGTCGCTTCTCATAAACGCTCTCCTGATAGGCAGGAGCTGCGGAATTTTTTCCAAACGGTATCGGCGTTGCCCGACTTTCAGGGCGGGCTGATCGATTCCCGGACAGATCAAGAGGTGAGCTATGACAGTGTTGCCTGAATCAACCGTGCAGGCCGCGATGACGGAACTGGAGTCCGCCGAAGATTTTCTGGAATACTTCGACGTCGCCTTCGATCCCGCCGTGGTGCAGGTTTATCGGTTGCATATTTTGCAACGATTTCACGATTATCTGAAACAGCAAGCTTGGCCGGAGGATGAACCGGCGTTGCGGGCATTTTGCGCCCAATGGCTGCAACAGGCATATCAAGATTTCGTGAACTCGGATGCCCGCACGGAAAAAGTGTTTAAAGTGTTTCGCAATAACCCGCAAGAAGTGTTCGTACCGCTCGATTCGGCGTTCAAATAAAGCGGAGCCCATTAAATATGATTTATGGATTTCGATTTATCTATTGTTTTATCGAGCAAATTGTCACTATAAATCATTCCGATTTATAGTGTTTGCGCTATAGAGGCTGTCATGCGACCCCAATTTGACTACGGTGCTGAGGTACGGGTGACCCGCAATATTCGCAACGACGGCACTTATCCGGGCATGAGTCGCGGCGATCTGTTAGTACGGCGCGGCAGCACCGGTTTGGTGCGCGACATCGGTCGATTCTTGCAGGATCAGGTCATCTATGCGGTACTTTTCCCTCACGGTGAATCGCGTTTGGTGGGGTGTCGGGAACAAGAACTGATTCCGGTCGATGCGCCATGGATCCCCAATCAGTTTGAATTTCAT
>JAAUQA010000016.1 GCA_012032855.1 Candidatus Competibacteraceae bacterium | reverse complement strand
TAGCCGCTTGCGGGCCACCCTAGTAAAAGGCGACACGCTGGCCGAATTAGCCCGGGAACTAGCATTAGGTGACTACCTAAGATTGGGATCGGGTGAGCTGAAAAGCGGCGGTAAACGTCGTGCGTCAATTTTAGCCAATGCATTAGAAGCCCTGTTCGGGGCCGTGTTTTTGGATAGCGATTTTGCCTCTTGCCGTCAGCTTATACTCAGCCTATATCAACACTGTCTCAAGAATCTCCCCACAGCAGAGGCGCTTAAGGATCCCAAAACGCAACTGCAGGAATACCTGCAAGCACGCGGATTGGCTCTACCCGCCTATAAAATTCTGGAAGTCAGCGGCGAAGTTCACGCCCAGCGTTTTACCGTGGAGTGTAATGCTGGGGCTGTGTGCACCATCGCGGTCGGAGACAGCCGCCGTAAAGCGGAACAGCAAGCCGCTCGGCAAGCGCTGGAAGCCATCGGTTTATGAATGAACAGCGCGCCGGTTATGTTGCTTTGCTGGGTCGGCCCAACGTCGGCAAATCCACCTTATTGAATCGCTTGCTTGACCACAAAATCAGCATTACCGCAGCCAAACCGCAAACCACCCGACATGCCATTTTGGGTATCCATACCCTTGAAGATGTACAAATTGTTTATGTGGATACGCCGGGGCTACATCTCAATACCGCCGGGCAATCAATCGGTATTTGAACCGCACCGCCAACGGCGTTCTCGACTATGTCGACGTTGCGGTATTCCTCGTTGAGGCGTTGCATTGGACTGCTGAAGATGATGCAGTACTACAAAAGTTACTGACGTTTACAGGGCCAGTTATTCTGGCGGTCAATAAAGTGGATCGTCTGGCTGACAAAACCCGTTTGTTGCCGTTGCTTGCAACCCTCGCAGCAAAACGGAACTTTGCCGAAGTCATCCCGTTATCTGCAAGCCGGGGAGACAATGTGATGAACTTGGAGCAACGCATTGCCGCATTACTGCCTGTTTCCGAGTTTCTGTTTCCGCCCGATCAGTTGACTACGGCGAGTCAGCGTTTCCTGGCCGCCGAGCTGATTCGTGAACAACTCATTCAACGCTTGCACCAGGAGTTGCCGTACTCGCTCACCGTAGAAATCGAAACCTTTGAAGAACAGGGGCGCTTACTACGGATCGGGGCGGTCATTTGGGTCGAACGACCAGGCCAAAAACCCATCGTCATCGGTGAAAAAGGTGCCGTGCTCAAGGCGGTTGGTCGTCAGGCCCGAAAGGAAATGGAACAGCTTTTTGAACGCCGGGTTTTTCTGCAAACTTGGGTAAAAGTTCGAGAGGGCTGGGCCGATGACGAGTTTGCGTTACGCCGGTTCGGTTACACCGAATAAGGCTTCGATTAGATTAGAACGGCTTTGCCTCCATGCGCATTGAGCTGCAACCGGCTTTCGTCTTGCATCGGCGTCCCTACCGTAATACCAGCCTGTTGGTCGATGTGTTGTCGCGCGATCACGGCCGATTCAGTATGGTAGCCCGTGGTGCGCGCGGACCTCGCTCTCGGTTAAAAGCAGTGTTGCAACCTTTCTTACCTCTGCTGATCTCCTGGTCCGGCAGAGGCGAGCTGAGTAATCTGACGACTGCTGAAGCAACCGGGCCAACTGTTCGAATTCCGGCAAAGCGCCTGTTAAGCGGCTTTTATATCAACGAATTGTTGTTGCGTCTATTGCAACCCCATGATCCCTATCCGTTGTTCGACGACTATCACCAAACGTTGCAGGACCTTGCCACATTTGAATACGAAGAACCCGTTTTACGTATCTTCGAAAAGCATCTCTTGGCTGAGTTGGGTTATGGGTTGCTGTTGGACAGCGAAGCGCCTGGCGACACCCCCATAGAGCCGACCAAAAGATATCGATATATCCTGGAGCAAGGTCCAACAGCGGCTGAAGGTAACGGAGCAGGCATTCTGCTATCGGGCAAGGCATTGCTGGCACTGCATAGTGAATCGTTTGATGACTCGGGTGTACTACGAGAAGTCAAACAACTTACCCGGGCGGCGCTTGAACTAAGATTACAAGGCCGCCCCCTCAAAACACGGACTTTATTAATGGCCGAGTACCACCGGCGGCGCGGCAAAACAGCTCATGGCATCTGATATTTATGGCATCGGCACCGACATCGTTGAAATCGCTCGGATTAACGACATTCTAAAGCGTTTCGGTGTGCGTTTCGCCCAGCGGATATTAACCGACCACGAACTCGTTGATTACCACAAATGTGCTCACCCGGAACGTTTTTTAGCGCGGCGATTTGCCGCTAAGGAAGCGGTGGTCAAAGCATTAGGTTTGGGTTTTAGAAAAAGTCTGACCCTGAGTTCGATCGGCATCGCTCATGATCCTTACGGTAAACCGGAGTTGGTTTCCAAGGGAACGCCGCAGACTTTGTGGATAGCCTGGGCATCACGGCTCGCTTTGTCAGTATTTCTGACGAGCGGGATTACGCGCTGGCTTTCGTCGTACTGGCCATTTAGAGTTATCCGGAACGCTGATACATGGACGGTGATCCAATGATCACCGTCCATGCGCGAATCACGCTGCTAGTGGCTGATCATCAAGGCCGTTGTGATGGAAATACTTTACTGCCATCTTTCATTGTTGCGGTACGGGAACGGTTGCCGCTACAGCAGGAACAGCCGGCGGGGTGTTTGCGTGTCGCCTCACGTCGCTCTTGCAGATTGGTTCGGATTGGTTCGTGGCTAGCTTTCTCGTTACGCGTTTGCACCACGTGCCGGTTTGACGATAAGCCACTGATATGCGGTGCTGTGATGAGCACTCGCAGTGCCTCACCCGAGCAAACCGGGCACAGCAACGGTTCGGCACGTGCACTGACCGGTCGTAAAGCGCTGGTCGGGCCGCAACTGGGACAAAGATAATCGTATATGGGCATCTTCACTCTCCCCTAACAACGGGTTATAGATCGGGAGCCAGCGGCACATCAATCGACCCATCCAAAGCGACCGTCGGTCCTGCGGTGCTGGGCATCAGATCGAAGTCAAAAATGTCGGTCGGTAACCACAATGTCGCACAGGCGTTAGGGATATCGACTACGCCGGAAATATGGCCCTGGACCGGCGCCGTGCCGAGAATAGCGTAAGCCTGGGCACCGCTGTAACCGAATTCTTGAGATATTCGATGGCATTCAGACACGCCTGCCGATACGCGATATGCACGTCCAGATAATGCTGTTTACCTCCCTCATCGACCGAAATGCCCTCAAAGATCAGATAGTCGTCATATTTTGGCGTGATCGGGGAGGGTTTGAAAATGGGGTTTTTGATGCCGTACTTGGACATACCTTGCTTAATCAGTGACACTTTGATGTGCAACCAGCCGGCCATCTCAATGGCTCCGCAGAAGGTTATTTCGCCATCTCCTTGGCTAAAGTGCAAATCGCCCATCGATAATCCAGCACCGTCGACATAGACCGGGAAATAAATCTTGGAGCCACGCGAGAGATCTTTAATATCGCAGTTTCCGCCGTGTTCGCGTGGCGGCACGGTGCGGGCACCTTCTGCGGCTGCTTTATCTCTGGCTTCGCCCTTTAACTTGCCCATGTGCGCGGTCGGTCCGCCATCCGGTAGTGTTGCCAGCGCCGGCACTCGGTTTGGATCGGTGTCGTATAGTGCTTTTTCGCGGGTATTCCAGCTCTTCAGCATGGCGTGATCAGGCAAACAGCCAATCAGCCCCGGGTGAATTAACCCAGCATAGCGCACGCCCGGCACGTGGCGTGATTCGGTGAACATGCCTTTGAAATCCCAGATGGATTTTTGCGCCAGCGGGAAATGATCGGTTAGAAAACCACCACCGTTCTGTTTCGAGAAAAAGCCATTGAAACCCCACAGCGAATTATCGAAAGCGCCGATATCGAGAATGTCCACCACCAGCAGATCACCGGGGCTAGCGCCTTTAACACCGATGGGGCCGGACAGGAAATGTACCTGGCTTAAATCGACATCACGCACATCGGCGGCATCATCATCATTCTTGATCTGTCCGCCGGTCCAGTCATACGTTTCAACGAGAAAATCGTCGCCCGGCTCGACCCAAGCGGCTATAGGAATATCCGGGTGCCAACGATTGTGGATGTTGTCGTTTTCATAGGGGGATTGGTCGAGATCGATTTTGATCAAAGTGCTAGGCATGTCAGTCTCCAGTGGGTTGGCGCGACCGCGAGGCCGCAATACGACTGAGGAAGGTGATCCCCAGCGACATCAAACGGATAGAAAGGAGGCGATTTTATCTTCGTCCACAGTGGCGCGTTCCGCGTCATGAACTAGATGGCCGTTCTCCAGCACCAAGACGCGATCCGCTACATCCAGCGCGAATGACAATACTTGCTCGGAAACAACCAGCGATAGCCCACGTTCGTCTCTGATGCGTTTCAAAACCCGCCCCATCTCGCGAATGATCGACGGCTGTATGCCCTCGGTCGGCTCATCTAACAACAATACTTTGGGATTGGTGGCCAGCGCCCGGGCAATGGCCAATTGTTGCTGTTGGCCACCCGAAAGATTACCGCCACGACGGTGACGCATCTCCTGCAATACCGGGAATAATTCATAAATGTCCTCGGGCACTGTTTTCGCCTTAGACAGAGTCAGTCCGGTCTCAATATTTTCCTGCACCGTCATGGCAGGGAAAATCATCCGCCCCTGAGGCACGTAGGCCAACCCCTGAGCGACCCGCTCATAGGATTTCAGGGTGGTCACATTAATTCCATTAATCGTAGCCTGTCCCTGGGCTGTAGGCAGAATACCCATCAGGGATTTCATCAAGGTCGTTTTACCCATGCCATTGCGACCCATGATGGCCACGATTTCGCCCGGCGCGACTTGAAACTCCAAGCCATGCAGCACTTCGCTACGGCCATAAGCAACATGATAGTCCGCTACATTCAGCATATCGATTCCTCAATGGCCTAAATACACTTCGATCACTTTCGGGTCTTGCTGAACCTTCTGCATCGAACCTTGGGAAAGGATGCGCCCCTGATGCAATACCGTGACCCGGTGCGCGATATCGCTGACAAACTTCATGTCATGCTCGACGACCAGCACCGAACGATCGGCAATAATCCGGCGGATGATCTCTGCCGTTTGCCGACGTTCGGCTACGCTCATCCCGGCAACCGGTTCATCCAGCATCAGCAGTTCGGGGTCTTGAATCAGCAACATGCCGATTTCCAACCACTGTTTTTGGCCGTGGCTGAGCAAGGCCGCAGGACTATCCAACAGTGTGTCCAGCAGCATCATCTCAGCGATCTCTTTAACCCGTGTGATCACGTCTTCGCTACGTTTAAATAGCAGCGCGCCGAACACGCTACGGCCCTTGGGGTAGGAGATTTCGAGGTTTTCAAAGACCGTCAGATCCTCATAAATCGATGGGGTTTGGAATTTGCGCCCAACGCCCTCTAAGACGATCTGCGATTCCCGTAGCTTGGTGAGCTCTTTATTGCGATAGCGGATCGAACCCGAACTCGCCTTGGTACGACCACAGATCAGATCCAGAACCGTGGTTTTTCCCGCCCCATTCGGGCCGATGATGACGTGAATCTCGTTTTCGTCGATATAGAGATTGAGACCATCGACGGCCTTGAAGCCATCGAAGGAGACGCTCAAATTTTCGATTGCGAGCAGAAAGTCGGTGTTGCTGGCAGTCATCACGCAGCCTCCTTGCTACTCGACTCAGCGATGGCGGGCAGTTCTACCGGTTCATTCTCAGCTGGCCTTACAGGTTTTGTTCGGCGCGCCAGACGGGGGGCAATATAACTGCGATACAGACCGGCGATGCCGTTCGGGAACACCAGCACCACGGCGATAAACAACGCACCCAAACCGAATAACCACAGTTCCGGAAACAGCTCGGAAAACGTCGTTTTCGCCCAGTTAACCAGCAAGGTGCCGTACACCGCGCCGAATAACGACAAGCGCCCGCCAACCGCGCAGAAGATCACCATTTCGATCGACGGTACGATGCCGATAAAGGTGGGCGACATGAAACGGACTTGCAGGGTGAACATCGCCCCACCAATCGCCGATAACATCGCTGCAAGACAGAATATGAAAATCTTGAAATTAGCGACGTCATACCCGGAAAACCGCACCCGATCTTCCTTATCCCTGAGCGCAACCAGAATCCGCCCGAGCTTGCTTTTGCGCACGTACTGCGCGATCAGCAAACAACCAATCAGCAGTCCGGCGTTGACGAAATAGAGCACATTCTTAGCTTCATCACTGCGGATATCCCAGCCGTTTAGCGTGCGCAGATCGGTAATGCCATTGACGCCGCCGGTATAGCCCTGTTGCCCGATAATCAGAATGGTCAGGATCGCCGCAATCGCCTGGGTAATAATGGCGAAGTACACGCCGCCGACCCGGCGTTTAAACATTGCCGTACCGATGATAAACGCGAACAGGCCCGGCACCAGCACAATAGCAATCAAGGTAAAACCCAGGCTGTGGAACGGTTCCCAAAAAACGGTAATTCGGTGATCTGATTCCAGTCCATGAAATCCGGAATCCCTGGCGTGGACTGGATGCTGGTCGCCTCCGGGGTCGACGCTTCCAGTTTCAGATACATCGCCATGCAGTATCCGCCCAGGCCGAAAAACACCCCCTGACCGAGACTCAAGATGCCGCCCAACCCCCAGCACAACACCAAGCCGAGGGCAACGAACGCATAGGTCAAATACTTGCCAACCAAATTGAGGCGGAAGCTGTCGAGCGACAGCGGCAACACCACAACCAGAATCACGATGAGGACAGCCAGCCCGAGCCATTCTTGACCGTCAAAAAACCTTCTACCGGTACGCATAGCAGACCTCTTAGCGACGTATTTTCAGAGAAAAGAGACCTTCCGGGCGCAGCATCAAAATGCCGACAACGGTCAACAGGGTGAGCACCTTGGCCATGGACCCGGAGAGGAAAATTCCATGGTGGATTGCGCTTGGCTGATGGTGAATGCTGAGGCAATAGTCCCGAGTAGGCTCCCTGCGCCACCGAATACCACAACCAGAAAGGTATCGACGATGTACAACTGACCTGCGGTAGGGCCGGTGGAGCCGATCATGGTGAATGCGCTGCCGGCAATCCCAGCGATGCCGCAACCGATGCCGAACGTCATGCGATCAACCCACTCGGTGTTGATGCCGACGGCACCGGCCATCGTGCGATTTTGCACCACGGCCCGGGTTTTCTTGCCTTGCTTGGAGCGAAACATCAGAATGTAAACGCCAAGCGTAGTGAGCAACGTCAAGCCCATGACAAACAGTCCATTGATGGGAATCTCGATCAGATCGGTAAGCGCAATCGATCCCAGTAACCAGTCGGGCAGGTTAACGCCCACCTCCCGAGCACCGAATATGGAACGGTAGGCTTGCTGTAAGATCAAGCTCAGTCCCCAGGTAGCCAGCAAAGTATCCAAGGGTCGATGATAGAGATGACGAATCAGCACCCATTCAACCAGCATACCCAGTACTCCGGCGGCCAAGAACGCCAGCACCATTGCGATGAAGAAATAGATATCGAATAAGGCAGGCAGATGGGCTTCGAACAGTGTTGAGCACAGGTAGGTCACATAAGCGCCGAGAATCATGAACTCACCGTGGGCCATATTGATGACCCCCATCTGGCCGAATATCACCGCCAATCCCAGCGCCATCAGCACGAATACCGAAAACAAAATCAGTCCGGCAAAGCCCTGCATCGCGAAAATCGAGCCCAGTTCAGCCCAGGTATAATCGGCAAACATAACCGTTCTCCTGACATTACTTAATGTTTAAGCAATTCCGCTTCCCCGGTACCGGCTGCGATGCCCGGGGAAAGCGGCGGAAGGGTCGAGTTATTGATAACCTTCGGGGAACGGGTCGGGCTCCATGAGCTCGGCGGTTTCGAAGATCAGTTCATACTGACCGTCAGCCTTAGCGCGACCGATACGGGTTTTTTGACCAGAGGTGATGGTTCTCATGGATACGCACGTAGCCCTCGGGAGCGGTATCCAATTCGATGCCTGGGGATGCCGCACGCACTTTATCAATGTCGAAACTGCCGGCTTTCTCAACGGCGGCTTTCCACAACCAAGGACCTAAATAGGCTGCTTGTGTGACGTCGCCGATGACGATGTCATCGCCCCATTTGGCTTTGAACGCTTTGACGAACTCAATATTGTTGGGATTGTCCAGCGACTGGAAATATTTCATCGCCGCATACGCGCCCTCAATGTTATCGCCACCAATACCGCGAATTTCGTCTTCGGTCACCGAAATGGTCAACAACAAGGGAGCTTCCTTGGTCATGTCGATACCGGCCGCTTTCAGCTGTTTATAGAACGCCACGTTGGAACCACCGACTACAATTGCGTAGATCACGTCCGGTTTTCTGAGTTTGATTTTGTTGATCACCGAATTGAATTGGGTATGACCCAGCGGGTAATACTCCTCGCCGACCACCTTCAGGCCCAACTTCTCAATATGTTTGCGGGCGATCTTGTTGGAGGTGCGCGGCCAGATATAGTCGGAACCCAGCAAATAAAAAGTTTTCGCGCCTTTCTCTTTAACGACCCAATCGATGCCGGCGATGATCTGTTGGGTCGCCTCCTGACCGGTATAAATCACGTTGGGTGACTGCTCCAATCCTTCGTAGAAGGTGGGGTAATACAACATGCCGTTGTATTGCTCGAATACCGGCAACACAGCTTTGCGAGAGGCCGATGTCCAGCAGCCGAACACCGCGGCTACCTTGTCATTGACCAACAACTTCTTGGCTTTTTCGGCAAAAGTCGGCCAGTCGGAAGCGCCGTCTTCCTGGATATATTCGATTTGACGACCTAATACGCCGCCAGCCGCATTGATCTGCTCAATGGCGAGTTTTTCCGCTTGTACCGAACCCGTTTCGGAAATCGCCATGGTCCCGGTAACCGAGTGCAGAATACCAACCGTTACCGTGTCGTCAGTCACCGCAAGGCCGGTGGTATTCACTTCATCCGCCAGCGCGGTACCGATACTCAAAAGTCCGGCAAGCGTTGCGGCCGGTAACAGGCCGACTATGCCTGTTTGGAGAAAAGCGACGCTTTTCTTTTTGAACAAACCTGAATAACTCATAACGTCGGATACCTCTATTCAGCTGGGCAAAAGGCAGGGGCTTAGTGTCCCTGTGGCAGTCATTCTTAGCTTTCTAGGCAGTGTCCGACAATGGAGCAAATGACGTGCGTTATTTGACGTATTGGCAAGCGCAGACAGTTCATGAGAGGCTGATTTATGGTTCAGCAGTTTTTCGTGCTAGGCCGCCCACCATACGCCAAAAGAGACTGCTGGATTGGCGCGGAATGTGCAGTTTAGGTAATGAGGAAAGTGATTTTTCTGTAATAGTTTCAATGTCTTTTCTTTAAGCCCTGGACAGTCGAAGTTGATATTGCTCGCCCTGTTTCTGGGCAATTCACCATCACGGACTGAACGATTGTGGTGCGATCCGCACCACGCCAGAACTTGCGCCCGCGCTTGTGTTTTTGAGAGTTGTTACGATGACCGCACGTCAGCATAGTCTTCGAGTCCGTCGAACCTACAATCAGTGGGTCGCCAACCAGATGTTGGAGGACTATGCGTTGCGCTTTACCGCCAAAAGCGCTCGGCGTTGGTCATCGGCGCGGGTTGCCAATACGGCTATCGGGGCTATTTCGTTTCTCGCGCTGGAAGCGATCGGCGCAACGGTGACCCTGAATTACGGTGCAGCAAACGCGGTTACCGCGATACTGGTGGTCAGCGTATTGATATTCATGAGTGCGTTACCGATCACCTATTACGCGGCCCGGCATGGCGTTGATATTGATTTACTGACCCGCGGCGCCGGGTTCGGTTATATCGGCTCGACAATCACCTCACTGATTTACGCGGGCTTTACTTTTATTTTCTTTGCGCTGGAAGCGGTGATTATGGCCACGGCATTGGAGCTATGCTTCGGCATTCCACTGTCTCTGGGTTATGTGTTAGGCGCGCTGGCGGTGATTCCGATCGTGATTTACGGCATCACAGTCATCAGTTGGTTACAGCTGTGGACGCAGCCCCTATGGATCGTATTGCAACTGCTGCCGTTCATATTCATCGGTTGGCAAGGGATTGCGCCGGCAGAAGGATGGGGATCGTTCTCCGGTCGCTTGGGAGCTCCCGATGGCAGTGTCGATCTAGTGTTGTTCGGCGCCGCCAGCGCAGTAGTATTTTCCCTGATTGCACAGATCGGTGAACAAGTCGATTACCTGCGCTTTATGCCCAAGCAACAACCCGCTAATCACTGGCGTTGGTGGTTGTCGGTACTGTGTGCCGGACCCGGTTGGATTGTGCTCGGAGCGCTGAAAATGCTGGCCGGTTCCTTGCTGGTCGTGATCACCTTGGCCGGCGCGCTGCCGACCGACCATACGACTGACCCAACCGATCCAACCCAGCTTTATCTAACCGCGTTTTCTTTGTTCGCCTCGCCTGAAGTGGCCATCGCACTGACTGGTATCTTTGTCATCACCTGCCAAATCAAAATCAACGTCACGAACTCTTATGCGGGTTCTATCGCCTGGTCGAATTTTTTCTCTCGCTTAACCCACAGCCATCCGGGACGGGTGGTCTGGTTGGTATTCAATGTAGTCATTGCTCTGTTTTTAATGGAGTTAGGTATTTTTAAAGCTCTGGAAAGTACGTTGGGCTTGTATTCCATCATTGCAGTAGCTTGGATCGGCACCATCGTTGCGGATTTAGTGATTAATAAGCCGCTCGGACTGAGTCCACCGCATATCGAGTTCCGGCGCGCCTATTTATACGATATTAACCCCGTCGGCCTGGGCGCCATGATCGGCGCGAGCATGGTAGCATTCACTGCTTATGGCGGGATTTTTGGCGAAACGGCTCAAGCTCTATCGAGCTTTATCGCCCTGTTCCTGGCGCTCGGTCTGGCCCCGCTGATCGCCTGGAGCACTCGTGGCCGGTATTACTTAGCGCGCCCTATCGAACCGGTTTCCGAGCAACCCACGGCACGCTGCTGCGTGTGTACCAATCTGTATGAAGTCGAAGATATGGCGCAGTGTCCGATCTATGACGGCCCCATTTGTTCGTTGTGCTGCTCGCTTGATGTGAGCTGCGAGGACGGGTGCAAAACCGATGCCCGCGTTGCCCAACAACTGCTCGCTGCGTTGCGATTGTTGCTGCCAAACCAACTCGTTGACCAGCTGAATTCTAAGGTCGGACATTATGTGGCGCTGATGCTGCTGATCTCAGGGGTACTAATTGCGGTATTCAGTTTTGTCTACTACCAGTCTATTTTGCCCGGACCCGAGGGCACTGATGTTACCGCTCAGGCATTGGTGCAAGCATTTTTAATTTTGTTAGCCATCTTTGGGATTCTGGCCTGGTTTTTTGTGTTGGCCCATGAGAGCCAATACATCGCCAAAGAAGAGACCAGACAGCAGACGCAGTTGCTGCTGCGCGAGATCCGTGCGCATAGCCTTACCGATAAAGCGTTGCAAAAAGCTAAAGAAGTGGCCGAGATGGCCAGTCTCGCCAAGAGCCGCTACATCGTCGGGATCAGTCATGAGTTGCGATCACCGCTAAATCCCATCATGGGGTACGCGCAGTTGATCAGTACCGATCCGGTGGTTCCCGAGCACCGCCGCGACGCAGCGCACGTCATTAATCGGTCTGCTGAACATCTGGCCGAACTCATCGAAGGGCTGCTTGATATTTCCAAGATCGAAGCCGGGCATTTAACCATTCATCGCAACATCATCAATCTGGCCGAATTCCTGGAGCAGTTGGTCGATATGTTTCGTTTGCAGGCCAACGCCAAAGGACTGACGTTTTTGTTCGAACCGCAGGGAACGCTGCCTGATTTCGTCCATGGTGATGAAAAGCGGTTGCGTCAGGTGCTGATTAATCTATTGTCTAACGCGATCAAGTACACCGATCATGGGTCGGTCACCTTATCGGTTAGCTACCGCACCATGATTGCGCAATTTTCCGTGCACGATAGCGGGGTCGGTATTGCTCAGTGTGATCTGGAACGTATTTTCATTCCTTTCGAACGGGTTGCGACACCGAAGTGTGATGCCCGACCCGGAACCGGCCTTGGTCTGACGATTACCAAATTGCTGACCGAGGTGATGGGCGGAGAGATCGCTGTCAACAGTACGCCCGGCGTCGGTAGTCAGTTTACCATCCGGTTGTTACTGTCGCAGACCACTACGCCACAGCGGGTTGAAAAAGACCTTGCCGATACGTGGTTTCACTGATCGGCGTCGGCGCATCATGTCGTCGACGATGACCCTTCGCACCGCCACCTGATGCGCGATTTGTTGACGCCGGTCGGATTCGACGTCTATCCGGTGCCGGGAGCATCAGAATGTCTGCTGTTATATGAAACGGTCAAACCGGACGCTTTCCTGCTCGACATTTCCATGCCATCTATTAGCGGTTGGGAACTAGCCAAAAGATTGCGCGAATCCGGCTCAAATGCAGCGATTATCATGATTTCAGCCAACGTCGATGAACAACGGCGCAAGATGCCAAACCAAGCAGAACCGGTTTACCACGATGCTTACCTGGTCAAACCCCTGCGTTTGCAGGAACTGCTGATGCGACTACAGGAACTGTTGAAGCTCCAGAGTGTGACCGACACGACCGGCGTTACACTGCCGGAGCGTGACGCCAATCCATTCGCTGCAGATAGTGTACCCGATCAGGATGAGCTATCTGTATTGCATCAGCTGAGCCAAGTAGGCTACGTGCGAGGTATCCAAACCAAGCTTGATGACATTGAACAACGTGATCCGCGCACCGGTCCGTTCGTGATGCACCTGCGTAAGCTGGTCAATGCATATGATCTGAAACGGTGTGAATACCTGCTGGAGAACCTCATCCATGCTCACGGCTAATTCATCTGATCGTAGTATCGTACTGCTGGTTGATGACGCGCCGGATTCGCTCGGCATGTTGACCGACGCCCTTGAGGTAGCTGACTACACAGTGCTGGTCGCGATAGACGGCGAGCGAGCGCTGGAGCTGGTCGAGCGCGTGAGACCGACGTGGTACTGCTGGATGCGATCATGCCTGGTTTGGATGGTTTCGAACCAGTGTACGGCTCAAGCAAAGCGCGGCAATGACTGATGTGCCGATTATCTTTATGACCGGACTCAGTGACACCGAACATATCGTAAAGGGGCTGGAGGCCGGCGGAATAGACTACATCACCAAGCCAGTCAACCCGCAGGAACTGCTTGCTCGCCTTGAGGTGCATCTGACCAATGCTCGCTTACACCATCGGGCCAAAGCTGCACTCGACGTGGCTGGTCGTTTATTGCTGTCGGTGGACAATACCGGAACGATCTGCTGGTCGATGCCCCAAGCCGACCACTTACTCGGTTTCGAACCACCCACGGCGGAGTCAAGTTGTTCAGGGACGGTACCGAAAGCACAGCTCCCCGCCGATGCGGTAACATGGCTTAGCACCTTAGTCAAAGCAGACATGGTAGAAGTTAATCAGCACCGCGGGTTTCAGACCGACACAGGCTCCATTCAACTCACCTATCTCGGCAGAATCAGTGAAAACGAACACCTGCTTCGCATTAGCGAAGCAACGAAACCCTCATTTGAGGAGGTGCTGAGGCGCAGCTTTTCGTTAACGGAACGAGAGGCCGAGGTCCTAGCGTTGATTACTGACGGCAAACCCAACAAAAAGATTGCCCACATTCTGAAAATGAGTCCGCGCACAGTAAATACCCACCTGGATCGGATTTTTACCAAAATAGGCGTAGACAACCGTACCGCCGCCGCTGTTGTAGCGATGCAGAAAGTGATCACAGCGACGCGAAGCGATGAATAAAAAGGATTAAATTAGGGGGTTATTCCAGTTACAGAAAATTGGCGCATTTCTTTCCGGATTAGCCCCATCGCTCCAACAACGCTTCCAACTCTTCTAAAGTTTGGATTTCCGCATCGGCTCGCTGCCCACCCGGCCAGCCCCGTTGAGTGCGATTCACCCATACCGTGCGCAAACCGACCTGAGCTGCGCCTTGAACATCGTGATGAGGATCGTCACCCACATGCAAAATTTGTTCGGGAGGCAAATCCAAATATCGGCAAGCGGCCTGGAACATAGCGGGGTCTGGTTTGGCGGCACCGACCGCCACTGCGTTGATGGCGAAATCAAACACATGATCCAAACCCACCAGTTGAATGTCCGCGTTGCCGTTGGTTAGCGCACCTAAAGTGTAACGCTGACTTAAACCCTCCAGTACCGATAACACCTCATTGAAAAATACCACGTCGTTGCGCGCCGCAAAGAAATTTCAAATGCGGCATCGACCTGAAAGTCAATGTAACCGGACCGCAACGCAGCCAGCCCAAGCGCTTCCTTGCGCAGCAACGTGCGGTCATAGGCGATACGCGGTTTCGCTGCTGAGACTTCGTCGCATAGTTGACGCAATTCCAACGCCGTAAACTGCTCCGGAATCAGCGGATAATGCTGTTCTAGCCAGTCATGCAGCCGTTGTTCAGCCCGCACGATGATTGGCCAGATGTCCCACAAGGTATCATCCAGGTCGAAGGTGATCGCACGCACCGAGAACATCGCAATTAACCCAAACCTCGTTCCAAGTCGGCTTGAATATCAGCAATGGCTTCCAAGCCTACCGAAATACGAATTAGGCTATCGCGAATACCGGCGGCATCACGATCAGCCTGGGTAAGCCGACCGTGGGTAGTGGTAGCCGGGTGGGTAATGGTGGTTTTGGTATCGCCTAGATTGGCGGTAATCGACAGCAGCCGGACCGAGTCAATAACCTTCCAAGCGGTTTCCCGATCACCGTGCACTTCAAAGGATACGATGCCGCCGAAATCAGACTGCTGGCTACAAGCTAGCTGATGTTGAGGATGAGAGGCCAGCCCCGGATAGTACACTCTCGCAATTGCCGGGTGTTGTTCCAGCCAACGCGCCAGTTGCAAGGCATTTTCGCTGTGCGCCCGCAATCTCAGTTGCAGGGTTTCCAATCCCTTGAGAAACACCCAAGCGTTGAATGGACTCAGGGTAGGACCGGCGGTACGTAGAAATCCGAATACGTCTTTACCCACCCGCTGCGCATCGCCGACCACCGCACCGCCCACACAACGGCCCTGACCGTCCAGATATTTGGTTGCGGAATGTATCACCAAATCCGCGCCTAGCTTTAATGGTTGCTGCAACGCCGGGGTACAGAAACAATTGTCCACCACTAGCAAGCATTCGTGAGCATGCGCCAATTCGGCCAGGGCACGGATATCTGCTAACTCAGTCAGCGGGTTGGAAGGAGTTTCCAAAAACAACAGTTTGGTTTCGGGCCGGATAGCCTGCTCCCAGGCAGTGATGTTCGACAAGGGAGCATACGTCGTGGCAATGCCCAGTTTGGCTAAATAGGTATTGAACAGGGAAACTGTGCTGCCGAACAAGCTACTGGCCGATACGATATGATCGCCGCTACGCAACAACGCCAAGCATGTCGCGAGGATGGCTGACATGCCGGATGATGTGGCGATACACGCCTCACCGCCCTCTAAGGCTGCCAGCCGGTCTTGGAATAGCCGCACCGTGGGATTGGTAAAGCGGGAGTAGATATTTCCCGGTTCTTGCTCTGAAAAGCGGGCTGCCGCTTGTGCAGCACTTTGAAATACAAAACTGGAGGTGGGGAAAATCGCTTCGCTGTGCTCACCTTCAAACGTGCGCACTTGCCCAGCCCGGATCGCCAGACTGGCAAAACCCAATTCAAGATCGTCGTGCATGATAATGCCTCCGCGTTGCCCGGCGCGGTTGCGACGAACCGCGCCTGTGATGACCGCATCGAGGGAGTAGCAACGCTGCCCCGGAAGCATGACTGCTTGGGGCTAAAGGCAGGTTTCTACCCCGCTTTAGCGAAATTTGTTATGCGCCCGCAAGCTAGAGTTCAAATCGGCGCAATAGTGAGATTAAGCTAGATTAGCAGGTCTGTCAAAACGCCTGCATCCCTACCAGACCAAAACGCTTTTCCTGCTCTTTGACGGCGGTTTTAGCGCCATCGTTGCGCTGGCGCTCCAGCCCATCCAGATAGTTTCGGTCAATATCACCGGTCACGTACTCCCCGGTAAAGCACGACATGTCCAAATGTTGCAATTGCGGATTACCGCGCCGCACCGTATCTTCCAAGGCGTCCAGGTCCTGGAAAATCAAGTAATCCGCACCGATAGCCTGTTGCACTTGTGCCTCGCTGCGATCATGGGCAATCAGCTCATGAGCCGACGGCATGTCGATGCCGTAGACATTAGGATAGCGGACGGGTGGGGCCGCCGAGGCGAAATAAACCTTACGCGCGCCGGGCATCACGGGCCATTTGGATGATCTGCGCCGAAGTCGTGCCGCGTACGATGGAGTCGTCTACCAACAACACGTTCTTACCCTGAAACTCCAAGTCGA
>JAAUQA010000290.1 GCA_012032855.1 Candidatus Competibacteraceae bacterium | reverse complement strand
CCCTATTTTGTACCCGAAGGCGCGTCGCTCAACAGACAGCTATTAAATTTCCAGCAGCAACGTCGCCACACCGGCCTCGTCGTGGATGAATACGGAGACATTCTAGGCTTGGTCACTGTGGAGGATATCTTGGAGGAAATCGTCGGTGAATTCACCACCGACCCGCTGGCCGCTAATCAGAAAATTGTCCGTCGGGAAGACGGCAGCTATCTCGTCGATGGAAGTACGAGTGTACGTACCCTGAACCGGACGCTTAACTGGGATTTGCCTACCGATGGGCCGAAAACGCTAAACGGACTGATCATGGAGTATCTGGAAACTATCCCTGAACCAGGAACCCAGCTGTTGCTGGAACAACATCAGCTGGAAATCGTCAAAATCTCGGGCAATCGCGTTAAAACGGTGTTAATGCAACCGAATCAAGCCGTTGTATTAACGCATGATGATTAACCGTCGATATTCACCATTGATCGCACCGGACAGTCAATACAGACTTGCAAAATGCTGCTATGCAACATAGAATTGTTGCGCAGCAGCATCAATATCTATGGGCGGTAGTCTCAGTGGCTAATTTAGGCAATATCAATGCTACTCTATGAGACTAACCAGCAGCCTATATTGCAGCGCAAAAAACAGGCCGATACCACAATTATGGGCAATACGCTGTCACACCGAAGAGGTACCACGTGGCGAACGCCTTAATCCGGACCGTCACAGACTTTCAATAATAAATCCAACGTCCATTCATTAGGAGACTGCCGAATGTCTAAATCAACCGTAACCATCACGGATAATCGTAACGGCAAGAGCATAGAACTACCTATCAAAGATCCGACTCTCGGCGATTCCGTCATCGACATCGGGGGTTTGTACAAGGGGTTGGGCTACTTTACGTATGATCCGGGCTTTGCGGGCACGGCCAGCTGTAGCAGTACAATTACCTATTTAGACGGCCCTAAAGGGGAATTACTGTACCGCGGCTACCCCATTGAACAGGTAGCCGAGCAATGCACGTTTACGGAAGTGTGTTATCTGGTTTTGCACGGCGAACTGCCCAATACCGACCAGTTGCACGAATTCAATGACATCATCACCCATCACACGATGTTGAACGAGAATTTGCGTAAATTCTTTGACGGATTCAATTACGACGCTCATCCCATGGCGATGATGACCGGCGTGGTGGGTTCGCTGGCGGCGTTCTACCACGATACTCTGGACATCAACGACCCGGGTCAGCGCCTGATTACCGCGCATCGTCTGATCGCGAAAATGCCTACCATTGCTGCGGCCTGCTATAAACACAATGTCGGGCAAAGCCTGATGTACCCGCGCAATGATTTGAGCTATTGCGGCAATCTGTTACACATGATGTTCTCCGTGCCTTGCGAGGAATATCATCTCGATCCGGTCGCAGAACAGGCCTTGGACTTGTTATTCATCCTCCATGCGGATCATGAGCAGAATGCGTCGACATCCACGGTACGCCTAGCCGGTTCTTCAGGCGCCAATCCGTATACCGCTATTGCTGCCGGCGTTGCCTCACTATGGGGACCCGCACACGGCGGGGCCAACGAAGCGGTGTTGAAAATGTTGGATCAGATCGGCGATGTGTCACACATTGACGAATACATCGCCAAGGCCAAGGACAAAGACGATCCTTTCCGCTTGATGGGCTTTGGTCATCGGGTCTATCGCAATTTCGACCCGCGTGCCCGCATCGTCAAAGAGGCTTGCCATCGAGTGCTAGAGAAATACGGCAATGACCCGCGCATGGAACTGGCCATGCGCCTGGAGGAAATCGCCCTGAAGGACGAGTTCTTCGTCGAACGCAAGCTGTATCCCAACGTCGATTTTTACTCGGGCATCATCTACAAGGCACTCGGTATTCCGGTCAATATGTTTACTGTCATGTTCGCCGTAGCCCGCACGGTCGGGTGGATCAGCCACTGGATGGAAATGGTCACCAGCCCGGAATTCAAATTGAACCGGCCCCGTCAGCTGTTTGTCGGTAGTGGCAGGCGTGACGTGACGCCAATCGCAGATCGTAAGTAACCCGCTCCATCCTAACCAACCTTCCCCCTGGAGGGGGAAGGTTTTGGCTACACACCAACATTAAGATGCTTTGTTCAGCCAGGCTGGCGGGCGTTTTCCAAAAACGCCGTCACGCCTTCTCGCCCTTCGGGGCTGGCTCGAATTCGAGCGATCCGGTGCGCCGTTCCATCAATCGTCGCTTCGTTCGGACTTTGACCGACTGCACTAATCAACGCTTTGGCGGCAGTCAGCGCAGCCGGGCTATTAGCCAGCAAGGTTTGGCACAGTTGGTCAATTGTTGAGTCGAGTTGCTCGACAGCAACGACTCGGTGTACTAAACCGATACGCATAGCCTCTTTGGCATCGAACCGCTCTGCGGTAAGAAAATAACGGCGGGCTTGCCGTTCACCGATAGCCTGGATGACATATGGGCTGATCACCGCCGGAATCAGACCCAGCCGCACCTCAGACAATGCAAAAGTAGCGGTTTCCGCTGCCACAGCCACGTCGCAACAGGCCACCAAGCCCACCCCACCGCCCAACGCTGGCCCTTGCACCTTTGCGATTGTCGGTTTGGTGAGATTATTCAATGTGCTTAGCAAATTAGCCAGCTGGCGCGCATCGGCCACATTCTGATCGTAAGAATAGGTCGCCATGCGCCGCATCCAGTGCAGATCCGCGCCTGCGGAAAAACTGCGACCATTGGCGGCAAGCACCACTGTCCGCACTGATGCATCAGCCTCCAGACGTTGCAATTCAGCGGTGAGCGTTTCAATCAAGGCATCGTCGAACGCATTATGCAGCGCCGGTCGATTGAGTCGCACAGTGGCGATACCGGTGGAATGTTGTTCACTGAGAATAGTGGGTTCAGACATGGTATCCACTCCATATGGAGAGCATGAAAATTGCGAAAATCAAGCTGTGATGAACGGTTTTTGAACTTTTTATAACACGGTAGGTCTTTTATCGTTGAGCATGCAATCGCTGCTTGCCCGCTTTCCTCCCTGAGCGGGCTGTACCCGGTTCCCCCAACCGGGTCCTTGCTGCCCCGGTTACCCCCTAGCCGGGGTTTTTTTTGGTTATTTTCGGTCAATGCCAACGCCGACCCCCTACCGTGTGGATCGTGTACAATCCCAATTGTCCCGGCAACATCCTTAAGAGTTCACATTATGGCAGCAATCCATGGCACTACCATCCTCGCCGTACGCCGTCACGGTCATGTCGTCATCGGCGGAGATGGTCAAGTCACCCTCGGCAATACGGTAATGAAGAGCAATGCACGCAAAGTGCGCCGACTCTATCAGGACAGAATCATCGCCGGGTTCGCCGGTGGTACGGCCGATGCCTTTACTCTGTTTGAACGGTTCGAGAGCAAATTAGAACAGCACACCGGCAATCTCACGCGCGCCGCCGTTTGAGCTCGCCAAGACTGGCGCACGGATCGCATGTTAAGACGCCTGGAGGCATTGCTCATCGTCGCTGATCCCAACACGACCTTGATTATTTCAGGCACCGGCGATGTGGTCGAGCCTGAACACGACCTAGCCGCTATCGGCTCCGGTGGCCCTTATGCCCAAGCTGCCGCCCGCGCCTGTTAGAAAACACCGAACTGGCAGCACGCGAAATCGTTGAACGGGCCTTGAAAATCGCTGCCGACATCTGCATTTATACCAATCAAAGCATACTTATTGAAGCCTTGCCGGGCGATTGATACAGCTAAGACTGCCGAGGCTTAGCACCTATTTAGAGAATTCTATTGATGTCTCAGATGACGATGACCCCCCGCGAAATTGTCCAGGAGCTGGACAAACACATCATTGGTCAAACTAAAGCCAAGCGCGCCGTAGCCATTGCGTTGCGCAATCGTTGGCGTCGCGCTCAAGTGACCGACACCCTGCGCAACGAGATTACCCCAAAAAACATCCTCATGATCGGTCCTACCGGCGTCGGTAAAACTGAAATTGCCAGACGCTTGGCGAGACTAGCTAATGCTCCTTTTATTAAGGTCGAAGCCACCAAGTTCACGGAAGTCGGCTATGTCGGTCGGGATGTGGAATCCATCATTCGCGACTTGATGGATGTGGCGATTAAAATGGTGCGCGAGGAGGATATGAACAAAGTTCGCCACCGCGCTGAAGAAGCCGCTCTGGAACGGGTATTGAACGTCTTGCTGCCGCGTCCTCGTAATGTAGGTTTTGCTAATGAAACGCCAGCCCCCGATCATTCCGCTACCCGGCAAAAAATGCGCGAGCGGCTTTACAAAGGCGATCTGGACGAGCGCGAAATCGAAATTGAGGTCAGCGCCAGTCCGGTGGGCGTCGAGATCATGGCCCCGCCCGGCATGGAAGAAATGACCAGTCAATTGCAGAATATGTTTCAGAACCTCTCCAGCGGTCGGACTAAAACGCGCAAGCTTAAAGTCAAGGATGCACTCAAGGTATTGCAGGAAGAGGAAGCCGCCAAGATGGTGAATGAAGAAGACCTTAAACTGCGTGCCGTCCAAGCCGTGGAGCAGAACGGTATCGTGTTTATCGACGAACTCGACAAGGTTGTGAAGCGTGGCGAGTACAGTGGCCCGGATGTGTCGCGCGAGGGGGTGCAACGTGACTTGTTGCCTTTAGTGGAAGGCTCTACCGTATCCACTAAACATGGCATGATCCGCACCGATCATATTTTGTTCATCGCTTCGGGGGCTTTTCACCTCGCCAAACCGTCCGATCTGATTCCGGAACTGCAGGGTCGGTTGCCCATCCGGGTGGAACTCAATGCGCTGACGACAGAGGATTTTATACGCATTTTGACCGAACCGGATGCCTCGCTGACCGAGCAGTACGCCGCTTTGTTGGGGACCGAAGACCTGCAACTGGAGTTTACGGAAGATGGCGTGCGCCGTCTCGCCGAAATCGCTTTTCAGGTCAACGAGCGTACTGAAAACATCGGTGCGCGCCGCTTGCATACGGTACTGGAACGCTTGCTGGAAAGCGTGTCGTTCGAAGCGCCGGACCGTTCCGGAGAGTCCTTGGTCGTGGATCGGGCCTATGTCGATTTCCATCTCGGCGAGCTGGCTAAGGATGAAGATTTAAGCCGCTATATCCTCTAATCCTCTAATC
>JAAUQA010000289.1 GCA_012032855.1 Candidatus Competibacteraceae bacterium | reverse complement strand
GGATAGGAGGTAACTCGTGTGGCTTCAGTGGGTTAGTTTCACCCCCACCCTAACCCTCCCCCATCAAGAGGGAGGGAAAAAGCAGCATTGAACAGCCCTAAATCAGGATGCTTGCAGATGATTTAGCTACGCAAAGCAGTCAAGGTTTCCGATAACCGGGTACTAAGCTCCTGCCACTGTTCAGCGCCGACCAGCTCGGTGAATTTCTCCTGCGCACGTTGCCAGTGCGGTACAGCATCAAGCAACGCCTGTTCTCCTTGATCAGTCAATATGACTGATTTCCCACGTTTCGCATTGCTGGTGATGTCAATCAAACCGTCCCGCTCCAGTGGGCGTAGATTGCGCGACAGCGTTGACGGCGACAACATCAATTCCCGCGCCAAACGCCCCATACTGAGTTGCCGTTCCCTGGCCAGAATGACCAACACCACAACCTGAGTGGAGCGCAAACCGGTCGGTTGTAGATAATCGTCGTAAAGTTGCGTAACGGAACGCGACGCTTTACGCAAATTGAAGCTGCCGCAAATCCGCAATACTTCATTACACGTATCCGGGGCAAAGGATGAGGGGTAGTCATGATGGCTGGTCCGCTTAGGTTGTTTCAATTGTTTCTAAAATATTTCAATTGTTTCAATGTTTTCGATTGTATCAGCCCTATTTACAAACGCAATGGGCTGTAGTTATATTGCATATACATTTTAGGCTGTAATATCCACATAGACAGTGTAAGTATTGATAGGTTCATGCGGACCTTGGAATGAGGACGGACAATGTCATCACCAGTATTTGATCCAATGAATCAAACTATCCTTTCGGACGGCCAACGGGTCCAGTTGACACCCAAAGCTTTCGCTCTGCTTGAACAGTTACGCGCCAGTACTGGTCAACTGGTGACCAAAGATAACCTGTTAAACAGTGTCTGGCCGCATGTTTGCGTCGGTGACGCCGTGCTCAAAAATACCATCCGCGAGATTCGGCGGGCGTTACAGGACGATCCACGCCAACCCCGGTTTATCGAGACGGTACACCGTCGGGGGTTATCGCTTGGTCAGTGAATTGCCCACTGTAGAAGTTACCGCCTCAAAGAACGCGTCGGAGCCCCAATCCCAACTGGATACAGCGCTGAGCGTGCATGAACAGGCGCTGGCCGAGTTACAGCGCTGTTGGCAGCACGCTTTGGATGGGCACTGTCCGCACGTGTCGAGCAGCGACAAACCCGCAGTCGATAGATTTGCCTTGGTCAAACGGTTACTGCAAGCAGTCGGCGGATCAGAACCCCAGTGTGTCCGGGGTCAATGCGTGCAACAGCAAACCGGTGTCGACACTTTTCTGCCGATATTCGATGCGCTAGCGCAACTTTATCGCAGCTCTCCGCGTGGTCAGCTGGTCGCGTTAACAGCCCAGCGGTGATGCCAATCACGTCGGCTGATGGTCGCCCAATTAAAGAAGTCCTTATTTCTGGATTGTTTTAATTTTTTCAATTGTTTCAAAGCTTTTTACATCTGCTTTGGATCTGTAATTATGTTGTGTATGCAAACTACATACATCGCAGTTAATGCTCATTTTTATTATGAGCATTAACATAACCGGGAGGTCCACATGCTTTCTAGACAACAGCTCACAAACCAAATGTTCGTCTTAAAAAACCAGTATCGGAGGGACAACACCTGGGTCGTTAGATGGGACGAAAGTTGGGATGACGAATAGGGATGGTGGTCAAGTAACAATTTTTAAAGTATTGACTTTCTCCTAGCAAGCAAAAGTTACTGATTCAAAAGAGGATATTATCCATGCCACTCACAAAGGCTAATTTAAGAAATGACTCAATCTTGAACCTTGGATATAGGAATGGTGAGCTCGTGTTCGCCATGGATCAAAGTAGGACAGTTCCGTCTGAGCAACCAGGCCCGTGGGGCGAGGCGGCTGGGGGGGTATGGCGGCTATTGCACGGGTTTAGCTGTGCACTGGTTGGCCACTCGAAAGCGTGGCCAGAATTTTCGTGCCAAGGCAGGATATGCAATAACCCGCCTTGGCAGGCCACTAAGCTTATGAATATTTATATGTCACTACCCACTGGACGTGTGCGGGCCTTTTCTGGGGATCGGGTTCAGCAATGTGATCGCGACACCATTAGAGCAGCGGGTATGTTGATACGATACACCAGTGTTCGTTTAACGATGAATGCGACCCATTTTCATCAGATACTAACCGGATTTCCAAATAGTCTCTGGTTTATCGCTCTGGATCCCAGCTGGTGGAGAGGGGGAGATGGTCATGTGGTGGCAGCACAGCATGATGCTGGAGGCGGGCCACATTTTTTTGACCCCAATTATGGTCATTTCCACTTTGCCGATTTCGCTCGTTTTAGAACGTGGATAGACCGTTTCCTTGTGGACAGTGGTTACAGGAGGGCCTTCAAGTACGTCAAATTTTTCTGTGTTGTCTAAAACATAGCCATAACAACTTGGCTTTGCTCAATTATCGTGGACACGGGAAGTTTAGCGGACAGTCGCATATGCGCCGTGGTTTTCTCAAATTCAGCGGAGCTGGGATAGTTTCATTCACGGCGTATACACCCCCGCGATACCTAAACCGGTGAAGAAACGCAGCACCAGAGCGGTGTCGTAATCCGCGTGCAATAAGGGGATAAGCGCATTGGCGAGCGTGGAGAATAACGCGCTGGTCACTAACATCCGGGTGAGATCAAATCGGTCGGCTAAATTGAGGATTGCGCTGACCAGTGCGCCTGCGACAAACCCGAGTTGTACGCTCATCGTCAACCAAGCACGCTGACTGCCGTTCAGTTCCTGTTCAAGAACATCCTTCGCCGAATATTCGGCGAAGAATTACCGCATGAGCCATGGATTGTTGGTGGTGAATCCACGCAATCCTGGAATTTCCAATTCCAGCTTGAGGTACCGAGTTAGGCCATAGGCCAAGTCCAGATTTTCGCACTCCACGGGGTGGGCACTGGTTTGTTGAGGGTTTTTACGGATTTTCATCAGTTAGGAATGGGAGTACAAATACCGTCAGAGGTTTGACTAATGAACGATTTTGATCCAATAACCCGACGGCGATTTAATCAATCAATGTCACTTGCAATTCTAGCTGCGATTGCTCCAGTGGGATGTTCCAGCGGCACCGGTAATCTCAGTTACCAGGATTTGATTGACAACACGTGGCGGCATATCGACACACAGGTCGAAAAAGGGCCTGCGTTGTTGCGGGAACTGGTTCACTACGCCACCTTGGCGGCCAACAGCCACAATACTCAGCCCTGGCGCTTCAAACTGGATGCGGATCAAATCACGATTCTTCCGGATTTCGATCGCCGCTGCGCTAGCGTTGATCCCGATGACCATCATTTGTTTATAAGTCTCGGCTGTGCAACCGAAAATCTGGTGCTCGCAGCCCAAGCACATGGGCTGCACGCAAACGTATCGTTACCCGGATCATCAGGCGATGCGATTCAAATTGGTCTCGAACCGGCGACTCCGGTAGATTCGCCCCTGTTTCAGGTGATTCCTGAGCGCCAGTGTACGCGAGCACCCTATGACGGCAAATCGGTTCCGACCAATCAACTCATTGCGCTGGAGGCTGTGACACAAGATGAGGGGGTTTCGGTACAGATATTTACTGATAACAAGCAAATGAAAGCGATTCTCGATTATGTCATTGCCGGGAATAGCGCGCAGATGAAGGATGATGCCTTTGTTCGAGAGCTGAAGCACTGGATTCGCTTCAACGAATCTACCTTAGTTGCGCACCGAGATGGTTTGTTTTCTGCGTCATCGGGCAATCCGACGCTGCCCGGGTGGCTTGGCAACCTCGTAATGAAGTTTGCGTTTACGGAAAAGCGGGAGAATGATAAATATCGCGAGCACATTCGCAGCTCAGCCGGCATCTTTGCATTCATTTCGGCTCGCAATGACAAGCCTAACTGGATTCAAGTCGGCAGAAGCTACCAGCGGTTCGCACTGCAAGCGACGGCGTTCGGGGTGCGCCACGCACACATCAACCAAGCCTTAGAAGTGCCTGAAGTACGCGCCCAATTTGCCCAATATCTCGGCGTCGGTGAACAGCGTCCGGACCTGCTGCTGCGATTTGGGTATGGTCCGTTGATGCCTCCTTCCGTGCGGCGTCCGGTCGATCAAGTATTGATCTAGGTGACGGACACCATGTCAAACATTCTAATTGCTTACGCTACCAGCGAAGGACAGACTGCTAAGATCTCCAAGGTGCTTTCCCAACAACTTCAGTCATCCGGCCATAGGGTGGAGTTGATCGAGTTGGAATCTCACCACCCTGGGCTCGATGTGCAGCGCTTTGACGCGGTCATTGTTGCGGCATCGGTTCATGCCGGCAGACACCAAAAAAGCGCTGTTCGCTTCGCCACTCACCATGCGGAAGCATTGCGTTCGAAGACGACCGCATTAGTGTCGGTCGGTCTGGCCGTTGTCGCCACAGAGGAAGCCGGTCGGCAGCGTGCCGACGAACAGGTTAGCGCATTCTTGGAACAAGTCGGTTGGCAACCAGACCTCATAGAGAAGCTGGGCGGTGCCTTTCGTTATTCACAATTTTCTAAGTTCAAACGTTGGCTTTTTCGACTATCACAGCGGTTGTTCCGCAAGGATCTGGATCGACAAGGTTGGCCCGATCTGACCGCGGACAATGAGCTTACCGACTGGGCCGAACTCCGGCGTTTCGGTAACGAATTCGCGGCTAGATTGTGACCGACTTCTTATCCCGTTCTCTGAGTGCCGTTGCAACGCTAAGCGTTTGATTAGGCATTTTGGCCGGAACGCATTTTTTGAACCAATAGGTGATCCCGGCAGCGGCAATCAGTAAGGGCACGGAGCTGATGTTCACAGCCAACCAGCCCAAGCCGTTCAACAATCCACCCGTGGCGAAGGCGGCCAGTGTCGCAATGCCGGCAATCGCCATCTCGGCAGCGCCTTGAACCCGACCGCGCTCTTCAGGCCGGTGTGCAGCGGCAATCATCGTGGTACCGGCTACATACATTAAATTCCAGCCGACCCCAAGCAAGGCGAGGGCTATGCTAAAGTTCAGGAGGTCAATCCCGGTCGCCGCAACCATCACGCTGAGACATAAAATGGTTGCGCCGGTTATGCTCTCACAGTGGCGGCGCCCAGCGATCGACCAGCTG
>JAAUQA010000015.1 GCA_012032855.1 Candidatus Competibacteraceae bacterium | reverse complement strand
TTGGTTCCTTTGGGCGTCTCGTTCGGCTTCCCGGCGCCACATCCGTGTTCTTTTTCTTCAGATCCCCATGATGGGTATTCTCGCTATAGTCAATCTGTTGGCGATTACCATGCTGTTTCCGGTCGGCTTGCGGGTATTGAATGACTTCAGAGCGCAGTTGAAACAAGGAAAAGAACACCCGGTGTTTGATCCTGCAAAGTTCCCCGATTTGGATATTGATTTGACGGCCTGGAACAACAAAGGCTAATCGCAACGGCTGTTTCTTTTTTTAGAAGACCGGCGGGCAACCCCTAAGCGAGTGCCTGCCGGTTATTGGATAATCCCGCCAATAGGGAACGCACTGTTGTCAAACTCAGCTTATTCAGGCTTCACATTCTGATTAAGGCGGAATAGGTTATGAGGGTCATACTTGCGCTTGAGTGCTGCTAAACGCGCGTGCTGGGGTCCGAATCCTTTTCGCATCATCTCATCGCCCTCTTCTTGAAAACCGGCGAAGTTCAGATAGCAACTGCCGTCCGAGAACTCTTCTAAATCATCGATGAACTCTTGAACCCAACCGATATTCGCAGCATCGTCTTCAGGGTTTTGCCAATTGGCTTCCGGGTTGAGCAGGAAAGCCGCTTGTCGGCCGAAAAAAGCGCTGTCTTCGGCACTGCCCCGCGCGACTGCCCCGCCGATATGCCACAAATCAGTGGTGCTATAAGGCGATATCTGCCGCTTCGCGTGCTCGACGATGCGGTCGATAACCACGTCATCCAATTGCTGGAGATTGAGTGATTTCCAGTAATAACGCATGCCTTTCGGATAGTCGGGGTCGAATACCTGCTGCGCCTCCACGTAAGGCATGACGCCGCTGTGATCGACCAGCGGTTTACCGAAATCCAACAGTGGTTGCAATGCCCGCTGCCCCTCCTCGACCAATCCGGCATAAAGCCCGCCCAACAGGACGAAGGGGGTACCATGAATCTCCGTTGGAAAAATCTCCGGTTCCGGTGGAATAACGCCGCATGCCAAGATGGTGCTGACCTGATCGGGCGCTGCAGCGCAATAGTCCCGATAGTAACGGATGGCTTCGTGCATCTTGTCGCCGCGAGCATCATGAAAAACGAAGGCGAACATGACTTCGGGGCCGACCGGATGAAGACGAAACTCGAATTCGGTCACGATTCCGAAATTGCCACCGCCACCACGCAAGCCCCAGAGCAGATCGGTGTTATAGGTTTTATCGGCACGGATCAGCCGGCCATCGGCTGTCACCACTTGCGCGCCGATCAAATTATCGCAGCTTAATCCGTATTGGTTACGTAACCAGCCGAACCCGCCTCCAAGTGTCAATCCGGCTACGCCGGTGCCGGAAAAAACCCCGCCGGGAGCAGCCAGACCAAAAGCTTGTGCTGCACTATCGACATCTGCCCAGGTCGCACCACCTTGTACTTTAGCGATGCGTGCGGTGGGATCGATCTCGACCTGGTTCATCGGGCTCAGATCAATGACCAAACCGTCATCACACGTCGCGTGACCGGCCACGTTGTGACCGCCGCCGCGCACGGCTAAAGGCATGGCATTGTCATAAGCGAAGCCGACGCAGGCGAGCACGTCCTTAACTCCACTACAGCGAACGATGGCCGCAGGGTAACGGTCGATCATACCGTTCCACACGGAGCGTGCTTCATGGTAATCCGGATCGCCGGGTTGGATCAGTTGGCCGCGCAGACTGTTGCGCAGGACTTGTATATCGATCAACGTTATTGCTGCACTGGGCAGTAATGCATTCATCTTCATCCTCCTCACGTTTGGTTGAAACTGAGCGTCACTATAGGAAGCGGCCCATTTCAGGAGGATTTCCACAAATCAGTCGAAGTGTTTCCTTTGTTTCACATCGGTGTCAGTCAGCATTGATCTTCCCACAACCAACAGCCAATAAAACCATTCAAAACGGACCGATCAGGGCCAGAGCGAACTATCTACTACTGCTGATTGACCGAGCCCAAGCCCGACAATCCTTCACAAGTTTCAATAATAATGCTTTTTAAATCATGATGTTAATATCTATTTTCAGGTTTGGCATGACCCGTGCCATGAGATCAGGTGAATGCGAAAACTTACCATTCTCTGACGTTAACTATTGAAATCGTGAAGGAGAGCAACAATGCACTCATCTTACTCAAAGAAAATAGCCGCTTTAGTCATCGCCATGACAGGCTTTTCACTATTCACTCAACTGGGACACACTAAGGAAACCTCCAAAACTGACGAGCCGGTTTTGAATATCACGCTTAACGGAGAACTGAAAGCGACATTAGTCGCGGAAAAGCAGGATCATACCTTGCGCGGCAGAGTCAGCGCCCACTTACGCGCCACAGAATCGGAACTCAAGCAGGGAATCGTGTCAGTGCAGGGCATGAACATTGTTTACTACGGCGTGCCACAAGCGGCCATTACCGGCAAAAAACCACGTCACAAAGAAACCGGGGTGCTCGGTTATATGCTGGATCGCGATCTGGGCGAGCAAGTGCTGAAATACGATCCCAAGAGCGGTCGTCTGGAAGGTGAATTGTCCGGACAAGTCGATCTACCACAATTCTCCGAGTTGGATTCTAGTTGGCGTAAACAACGTGGTCATGATTTCACGACCTTGACGCAAGCAGCGGCGCTTGGTGTCAATCTGAAGCTGAACGACTCGGCGGCCTTATTTGCAGGCCAGAAGAATGTAGAAACCCGCGAAGGCGAGTTGTCGCTGCAACTCGAAACGCTGCCTGTTCCTGAATTGCAAATCGGTCAGTACGGAATCTATGTCGAATTTATATCGGTTCAGATTGAAGTGACTTGGTTGCATTTCATCGAAGCGGCGCAACGGCTCTGCCTGCAACCGGTTCGCATCGCTACCCAGGACGGCACTATTCATTACTCTGGTGATGGTCTGGCCTTCGGGATGCCTGGTGCTGATGCTGAGTGGAACAAGGCGGATGTGGTGTTTACGGTGCGTGATTGGGAAACCGTTTGGGATGCTGACTACAGCACGTTTGGTGAGTCCGAAGCAGAAGACTTGCTAGCCGAGGTGGATGTGGATGACTGTGTCGAAATCTTTTTTGTCGATGATATGACCGCTGCGACCCGCGCTAACTGGGGGGGTGGTGCAACGTTCTGGGGTGGTTCGGCATCAACCAAGATCATTTCCAGCGATGAGAACGCCGATTTTGGGAACGATCTAACCCATCTGGCCCATGAGTTAGGCCATGTGTTGACCCTCAAACATCCCGGTTCGGGCTTTCCCAATGCTACACAGCCGCATCGGATCGACGGCAACACCGGTACGCTGATGTGTCCCAGTGGATTCAACAATGACAACCCCGCAATCAACAGTCAGGGCAATGCCGAAAATATCAATAATCCGCTGCTAACCTTCGCTCTGAAGGTGGTCTCAGCGGGTCCGGACTGCGCCGATGATGGGGATTGCGGGGCTTGCCCGTAGGCAACATAGGTTAGTAGAAATCTGGAAACGCCACCGAAAGGTGGCGTTTCTGTTATCGACCTGGATTTCGTGATCAAGACCGTCTGCAGCAAGGATGCCGCAGTCGAGCCTACAAGGAAGTATTAACGGCGTGTCTTGGTAACGATGTCTAGGTCGATAACTCCGCAATCAGCTAGCGAATACTTTTTCCAACGGTGGCACCACTTGCTTCTTACGGCTCATGACGCCGTCCAGCCACACCTTATCTGCTGCCGGTTGTTGGCTGAATGCTTTCTCCACCACCGAAGGATCATCGGATGCAATCAACATCTCGGAGCCCTCCTTGATAATGTCGGTCAACAGCAAAACACGCTGTGCCTGTTACCTTCAGCTTTCAACGCTTGAATATCTTTGGCCAGATCGGCCTTAACGTCATCCAGCAAGGACAGATCAACCACTTCCAATTGGCCGATGCCGATGGTATTGCCGCCCATCTTGAAATCTTTGTAGTCACGCATCACCAGTTCGCGAGTCGGGGTACCGGCAATCGCCGACTTGACCTTGAACATCTCCATGCCCAGCCCCTGCAAATCAGTTTCTCCAGCGATTTTCGCCAAAGCTTGCGCGGCTTCCTTATCCCGCTCCGTACAAGTGGCCGATTTGAAAATTACCGTATCGCTTAGAATCGCACACAGCATCATTCCCGCTATATTCTTAGGAATCTCTACGCCGTAAAAATCGTACATGGATTTAAGCACGGTCGAAGAGCAGCCCACCGGCCAAATCCAGCATTCGACCGGATTCGGCGTGGTGACATCACCCAGCTTATGATGATCGACGATCCCGACGATGTCGGCTTGGTCTAAATCATCCGGCCCCTGCGACTTGTCGGAGAAATCAACCAGCATGATTTCCTTGCCGGCAAATGAATTCATCTCTTCAGGGGCGGAAAAGCCGTACCGATTGAGAATATAGGTTGTTTCCGGGTTGGGCTTACCTTGAGTTACCGGTACCGCTTCGGTCCCCAGGCCGGATTTCAAATTAGCCAGAGCGATGGCGCTACAAACGGCGTCCGAATCGGGGCTTTTGTGGCCAAAAACATACGTCGTCATCGAAAAACCTCCAACAGCAGTTAAGAAAGCAATGGGTTGTAAAACCGTGCTTGACGTTTATGAATAAGTGAGTTGATCAAAACACACTTCAGCATAGGTTGGCCCTTAGGATGGGTCAATGGATACGCTGATATTGCCTCAACCTATAGCTTATTCCGGGCGCAAAGGTCACTTATTATAAACCAGGCTAGCGCGATGGCCTGCAATGCGAAAACCAACCCGAAAGCGGCCTGAAACCGCTGGGAATGATAGCTCCCTGCCTCGGCCGGCCACAGGTTGATTATTGAGCCAATACCCCACTGGCCGAAAAACGCAACCACAAAAACCAATAGATTAATACCGGTGTTGACTCGACCGGCTAGATGGGGCGGAAACACTTGTGACAACGCAGCATAGGCCACAATGCCCGAGGTGCCGAAGAACCCGAAAAGTAGCCAAATAAACAATGGCGAACCGATAAAGCCGAAGATAATAGCCGCTTGGGTGAGCAGGAATAGCGCCATCCCGGTCGCGGCGACAGTAATCGGTTGAATACCGAACCGTGACAGCCGATAGGCAAGATTACCCATAACCAGAAACCCGGCGACCATAGCCATGGCAACGGCCAGTAAATGATTGGCTGCGACTGATCGTTCCAGGCCCGCTACGTCTCTCAGCCAAGGACCGGCCCACAGCCCTTGGATCGACAAATAACCCGCTTGTGAAAAAGTCGTCAACGGTGCTACCCGCCAGAAATTCCGATTGGAGAATACTTCCCCTACGCCGCGCCATTGCGCCCGAAAACTTTCCCGCTGAACAGGAACGTCGTGTTCCGGCACGATCAGTAATATCAACGCGGCTACCGCAAGCGTCGCCAGACTTAATCCCAAAAACAGCCCCCGCCAATCGGTAAAGCCCAGTGCGAGTTCCACCGGTGTAGTGGCGGTCAACGCGCCGAGTCCGCCGGCGCCATCACCCAGCCGTTGACGGCCGGTAATCGTTGCGGTGGAAACCACATGACAAACGCTTTGAAGCTTGCCATCAGGCAAGCCGAGACGCCAAGCCCGATCAGCGCTCTACCCAGAATCAAACCTTCCAGCCGCGTGCTGAGCGCAAAGCACAAGGCGCCGGCAGCAGCAAACAGCAATAAAACTGTCTCCACTCGGCGCGGACCGAAGCGATCCAACAGCATCCCCAATGGCAGTTGAAAAGCTGCAAAGGTCAGGAAGTACATGCTGGTCAACAAACCAAGATCAGTAGCGTCCAGGTTTAAGTCGGACACTAAATCCGGTGAGATCACCGCATTGACAGTGCGAAACAGATAAGACAGAAAGTAACCGCAGGCGAAAGGCAGAAATACCCGCAGAATTATCGCCAAACGCGGTTTCGTTACTTGGGGAGCAGTCATGCGTGTTGAAATAATCGTGCCGTGTTGATGATTGTGAATGTTTTGGCTCAAGCATAGCAGACCGAGTAATTCAGCCGTTTTGCGCGTACCCTTGTCACCCAATGTTGAGATATGGTTTTTCGGCAATGAATCCGATACAGTCGGTTACGCCTGATTATCAAGCAATCAATCGGTTAGGATAAGCATCATGAACGATATCAATGTCGCCAAACTGTTTCAGGATTTGGGGCAGATTCAATTAATCCAAATCCTGCTGGTTATTGCTGCAGCTTGGATATTCACCGTTACGGTCGACCGGGCGGTTCCCTGGTTGTCGGAACGGTTGTCGGGACGTTTTCGCCTGTATCTGTTGCCTTCGTTGCCGGTTTTGCGCCTGTTAATCGTGATCTTGGCGGTTGTGCCCTGCTGCCTTTGATTATTAAACCGACCTTGCATAACTTCGTTGCCATCCTGGGTGTGGCCGGCGTAGCGGTCGGTTTTGCCTTTAAGGATTATGTCAGCAGTGTGATCGCCGGAGTGGTAGCGATATACGAACGCCCTTATCGTCCCGGCGATTGGGTGAAAATCGACGATGCCTACGGTGAAGTACGTTCCATGAGTTTGCGCGCATTAAAGATTCTGACCCCCGACGATACGGTAGTCACCATCCCTCATGCCAAGATCTGGGACACCGGTATTTATAACGATACCGATGGAGAACGACACCTGCAGTGCGTGGCGGAATTTTTTCTGGAGCCCGAACATGATGCTCAGCAAGTTCGACAAGCACTGTACGATGTGGCGCTGACCAGTGCTTATCTGCATATTTTCCGGCCGATTGCGGTCATCGTGCAGGAAAAACCCGGCTATACCCACTACCGTTTGAAAGCCTACCCAATCGATAGCCGTGATCAGTTTTTGTTTATCAGTGATCTAACCGTGCGCGGTAAGGTGGCTGTGAACCGGCTGGGCGCCCGCCCCGTTGCGATCATGCCTCAAGGCTTGTTGAGTTGATAACGGCGCACGTTGCGATTGTGCTCTGCCAGATTCCGGGAAAACGCATGACTGCCATCGCCGCGGGCCACGAAATACAAGGTATTGCCTGTTGCCGGATTCACCGCCGCAGCGATGGACTCTTTTCCCGGCAAGGCGATGGGCGTGGGCGGCAACCCGGAACGGGTGTAGGTGTTGTAAGGGGTATCCCGCCTTAAATCAGACCGCCTCAGGTTACCGTCGAAATCCTCACCCAACCCGTAGATCACGGTCGGATCGGTTTGCAATAACATGCCTTTGCGTAACCGCCGCACGAAAACACCGGCGATTTCACGCCGCTCGCTGGGCACGGCGGTTTCTTTCTCAATGATGGAAGCGAGCACCAAGGCTTGCTCAGGAGTGTTTAAGGGCAGGTTGTCAACCCGCTGCTCCCACGCCTGTTGTAAATGGTGTTCCAGGGTATTGAACGCACGCTTCAGGACAGCAACATCCGTGGTGCGTGCTGGAAATGATAGGTTTCGGGAAAAACCGGCCTTCGGGGTGAAGCTCGGGATAACCGAGCCGGGCCATAATTTCAACATCGCCGAGTCCCTGCAAAGTTTTTTCGATCTTCTCATGGTCGGCGATGGCCGCCAGCATTTGCCGAAAGGTCCATCCTTCCACGATGGTCAATGCATATTGGACGACATCCCCGGCCACCAACTTTGTCAGCAAGGTGCGTGGGGTCATGCCCGGCTTGAGCGCATATTCTCCGACTTGAATACGATGAGCTAATTGCTCAAGTCGGGCGTAGGCTTGTAGATAAAGCGCAGCACGGGCCGTTTCCAACACATTGCGTTGCTTGAGCCGCTCAGCAACGACAGTAACGGAATCGCCCGGATTGACCTCGAAAACAATCTCTTCCTCGGCGACGTTCAGCGGGCTATCGAGAAAGGTACGGTAATCCCAATACAGGTAAAGACCCGCGCCCACGATGGCCATCACCAGCATCGCGAACAGCCAACCGCGTGCCTTCAAAGCAGCGCGCCCCGGTCAGTGCGGCAAGCGCAATTAATCCGGCTTGCGGAAAATGACTGTGCCGTTGGTGCCGCCAAAACCGAAGGAGTTAGACAAGGCAACCTGGATGTTCATTTCGCGGGCCTGATGAGGCACATAATCCAGGTCGCATGACGGATCGGGGCTATCCAAATTGATGGTTGGAGGCGCGATTTGGTCGCGAATGGACAATATCGAGAATATTGCCTCCACCCCACCGGCAGCGCCCAACAGGTGGCCGGTCATGGATTTGCTGGAACTCATTGCAAGTCGGCGGGCGTGATCACCGAAGGTGGCTTTGACAGCATCGCTCTCAGCTTGATCACCGGATAGCGTTGAAGTGCCGTGTGCGTTGATGTAATCCACTGCGGTCGGATTCAGTCCGGCATCCCGCAGGGCGTTGTCCATGCAGCGCCGCGCGCCGTCACCGTCCTCACAAGGTAAGGTCATGTGGTAGGCGTCTCCGCTCATACCGAACCCGACTAATTCCGCATGGATATGCGCACCGCGTCGTTTGGCATGTTCATACTCTTCCAGCACCACGACGCCGGCTCCATCACCCAGGACGAAACCATCCCGGTCACGATCCCAGGGCCGACTGGCCCGCTCGGGATCGTCGTTGCGGGAGGAAAGCGCCCGAGCGGCGGCGAAACCGCCAATTCCGGTGGGTGTGATCGACATTTCCGCTCCGCCGGCTAGCATTACATCGGCGTCGCCATAACCGATCAGGCGTGCGGCTAGTCCGATGGAATGGGTACCTGTAGTACAGGCGGTGACCACCGCCAGGTTGGGTCCTTTGATACCGTACATAATCGACAAATTGCCGGAGATCATATTGATAATGCTGCGGGGAACATAAAAGGGAGTAATTTTGCGCGGTCCCCCTCTGAGGTAGGCGGCATGACCGTCTTCAATGCCCGGTAATCCGCCGATACCCGAACCGATAAAGGTGCCGATGCGGTCGGCGTTATTATCGTTAATCTCTAACCCGGCATCCTGGATCGCCTGTATGGAAGCGGCAATGCCATAGTGGATGAATGCATCCATCTTCTTAGCTTCCTTGCGCGGTATGTACTGTTCGACGTCGAAATCCTTGACGGCGGCGGCAAAACGCACTGGAAATTGACTCGCGTCGAAGGCGGTAATCGGCCCTGCCCCGCTTTGACCGGCCAGAATCGCCCGCCATGCGGTTTCTACATCGTTACCCACTGGCGAGACGAGGCCCATCCCTGTCACGACAACGCGTTTTCCGATCAAAACCTATGTCCTCTTTAACTGTTCGGCACGACTAGCCGGTTAACCGGCTAGTCGCGGCCGGGGTCTGCCGATCGGCAAGGGAAGTGCAGGCTATTTCTGGTCACTCAAATGCTTGGTGATATAGTCGATCGCCTGTTGCACCGTGGTGATTTTCTCGGCGTCCTCATCGGGTATTTCACATTCGAATTCTTCTTCCAACGCCATGACCAATTCAACAGTGTCCAGCGAATCGGCGCCGAGATCCTCGACAAAAGAGGCGTCATTGGTGACCTGCTCAGGTTTGACACCCAATTGTTCGATAATGATTTTTTTGACGCGTTCTTCGATATTGCTCATGATTGTTTAATTCCTCGCAAGTAAAGCCGGGCACTGCCACGACTATTGTATGTAAAACACACTCGGTATTCCACCGTAAAAAATCACCAAAGAGCTAAAAAACCGTTGTTAAACAATGCTCAATGCGGAGAACGAGAATGGATGCGCGCTCAGCATGAGTACAGCTTAGCTCATATATAACCCGCCGTTGACGTGCAAGGTTTCACCAGTAATGTAAGCGGCCTCCTTGGACGCCAAAAATGCAACGGCATGGGCTACATCCTGAATGTCCCCCAGTCGCTCCAGGGGAATTTGCTGAATTAATGCGGCGCGCTGCGCCTCAGGTAAGGTGCGGGTCATATCGGTATCGATAAAGCCCGGCGCGACGGCATTGACCGTAATCCCCCGGGACCCGATTTCCCGCGCCAGCGATTTGGTAAACCCGATGATTCCGGCTTTGGCTGCCGCATAATTGGTTTGGCCGCTGTTACCGATCACACCGATCACCGAGGTGATATTGATGATCCGCCCGCCGCGAGCCTTCATCATGCCACGCAACACCGCTTTGCTGAGTCGATAAACCGAGCTGAGATCGGCATTGATAACCTGTTCCCAGTCGTCTTCTTTGATGCGCAGCAACAGATTATCGCGGGTGATGCCGGCGTTATTGACCAAATGCCGGGGTTGCCGAACTCACCCGTAATCGCGCTAATGACCGCATCCACCGACTCAGGTAAAGTCACATCCAGGGTCATTCCCCGACCTTGTATATCGTGATCCTGCAAGTCTTGACTAATGCCTTCAGCGCCGGCATCGGTAGTCGCCGTGCCGATCACCACCGCACCGCGCTGACCCAACTCTCGCGCAATCGCTTGACCGATGCCACGGCTGGCGCCGGTGACTAACGCGGTATTACCTTGCAAATTCATAATCCCACCTTCAGTAACGAAGCACCACAGTACCCCAAGTAAACCCACCGCCAAAGGCTTCCAACAACAGGGTCTGACCACGCTGAATGCGCCCGTCACGTACTGCCACATCTAAAGCCAAGGGCACCGACGCCGCTGAGGTATTAGCATGGGTTTGCACCGTCATAACGACCCGCTCCAAAGGCAACCCGATCTTTTTCGCTGTTGCCAAGAGAATACGTTCATTGGCTTGATGAGGAATCAGCCAATCGATGTCGTCAATGCTCAGCCGATTGCTTTCCAGAGCCTCTTGGACACTGCGGGCCAGGGTATTGACGGCGACTTTGAATACTTCGCTGCCGCGCATCTCGACGTAAGCGGCATTCTGCCGAGTGTGTTCGTATCCTGTAGACACACCGGCCGGCACCCAGAGCAAGTGCTTATGACGACCATCGGCATGTAAATGCGATGACAGGATGCCCGGCTCTGCAGCAGCCTGCACAACCACCGCGCCGGCACCATCACCGAATAAAATGCAGGTGCCCCGATCCTGCCAGTCGATAATCCGGGTGAAGGTTTCCGCACCCACCACCAATGCGCAGCGAGAGTTACCGGCGCGCACGAATTGATCGGCAATGCTCAGCGCGTAGACAAACCCGGTGCACACAGCTTGTACATCGAACGCAGCGCTGCCGTAATGGCCCAAACGATGTTGCAATTGCGTGGCGACGCTGGGAAAGATGTGATCGGGAGTGGTAGTGGCGACGATAATCAGATCGAGTGTGGCGGGATCAATGTCCGCAGCTTCAATGGCACGCCGTGAGGCGTTTTCAGCCAGATCGCAGGTCGTCTCCCCCGGCGCGGCGACATGACGTTGTTCGATCCCGGTCCGTTCGAGTATCCAGTGGGTTGAGGTGTTAACGCGCCGTTCCAGTTCTGCGTTGGTCAACACCGTTTCCGGCAGATACCCGCCGGTGCCCACGATGCGTGCATAGTTCAAAGTGCTTGCCTTTGCATGTGCAGGGCGGTCAAATGTTGTCGATTCGCTGCGGAACAGCTTTCTCAACTTCCAACATGGCAATCTTGATGGCGTTAGCAAACGCCAACGCATCGGCACCGCCGTGGCTTTTAATGACAGTTCCCTGTAAGCCTAGCAGACTGGCGCCATTATACCGCCTGGGGTCGATTTTGCGGGTCAGCGCCCGCAATACCGGTAAAGCCGCTAAACCCGCCAGTCGAGTCAACGCATTGCGCTTGAATTCTTGCGTCATGTAGAGGTGGATCAATCGGGCGACGCCTTCGCTGGTCTTTAAAGCGACATTGCCCACGAAGCCATCGCAAACCACGACATCCACATCTTCCAGAAAAATCCCGTCCCCTTCCACGAATCCGACATAATTGAGATCGCTGGCGCTGAGCAGGGAAGCAGCTTGTTTGACCTGCTCGTTACCTTTGATTTCCTCTTCACCGATATTCAGCAAGGCTACCCGAGGCGCTTCGATGTTATCGACCGCGCTGGCCAATACGGAACCCATGACAGCGAATTGCAGTAAATGATCGGCTTTGCTGTCCACATTGGCGCCTAAATCCAATACATGGGTATGTCCCCGACGCGATGGAATAGTGGTGCAGATGGCGGGGCGGTCAATGCCGGGCAGGGTTTTTAAGACGAATCGGGCGGTAGCCATCAGCGCGCCGGTATTCCCGGCACTGACGCAGGCGTCGGCTTCCCCGCTTTTGACCAGATTAATAGCCACCCGCATTGAAGAGTCTTTCTTGAATCGCAATGCTTGGGAAGGCAGATCGTTCATATCCACGGTCTGCGCAGCGTGGTGGATGAAGAGCCGGGGATGATCAGCGATCTCGGACGACTTCAGTTTAGCTGCCAAGGCGTTCTCTTGGCCAACCAAAATGAGCTTGACATCAGTCTCATCCAAAATACTGAGCGCAGCAGGGATAACGGCATCAGGGCCGATGTCTCCGCCCATCGCATCCAATGCGATGGTCACCGGCCACTTCGATGAACTGGTCATTAGGGATTAATTAGAGGGTTGATTATCGCGACGCCGGGATGGGCGCCATCTCTACCGGGCGGGTGGATTAGCTATGATAGATTGATTGTTACGCGTGCGCTCATTCTTCTTCGGGCACTTGCTGGGCAGCAATCACCCGACGTCCCCGATAATAGCCATCCGGGGTAATATGATGCCGTAAGTGCGTTTCACCGGAGGTGGGATCGACCGATAAGGCCGGTGCTTTAAGCCCATCGTGAGAGCGGCGCATGCCGCGTTTGGATCGGGTTTTACGGTTTTGTTGTACAGCCATGAGTCAGTCACTCCTTAGGATTACGCTTCTTTGCCAACAACGTGGAAAGCGCTGCAAAAGGCTGGGTTGTCTTCGCCAGCCGAGTCTCGCCCGGGATCTCGCCGGCCGACGACGTGTTCAACGTTCGACAAGCTGGAGTCTCATCGTGCATGGGCGCAAAGGGCACTGCCAGAATCAATTCATCTTCTACCAGGTCGGACACCGCAATGTCTTTCTCGGGCGTCACCAACGGATCATATTCAGGCGGTAAAGTGCCGGTTTGTGATGCGCTTCTTACCAACCCCAAGCGCAGGTCTATGGTTAAAGGCAATTGCAGTGGCCCGAGGCAACGCTGACAGACCAATTCAATCCGCGTTTGCACACGTCCGCTAATGAAATGCACTTTCTGATCATCCACGCCACCTTGTAGACTCACTGTAACCATGCCGTCTGATTTTCTCAGCATCGCGCTCAGACGTTGCATACCGGCTAAAGGTAATTCACCTTGCCACTGCACGCCTTTAGCGGCTAAGTTCCACGGATCGATTCTATTGGGTGGACGCGCCTGCATAAGGGACGAGATAATATATTTACCTAATAGTTATGTCAAAATTTTGCCATTCGAGCACAGGGATTCGATGAGATACCCTGTGGGTTGGTGCTTTTCGAGACTAGGTTTCCCGCATGTCTAAGCAATTAGCTGATGGCCGCCGGTTGATACTGGCTTCCACCTCCCCCTTCCGTCGAGATTTACTGACCCGGTTAGGTCTGCCATTTGAAACCCGCGCCCCCGATACGGACGAAAGCCGTTTGCCAGGGGAGGATGCCATAGCATTAGTCGCCCGGCTTGCTGAAAGCAAAGCCCGTGCGGTTGCCCGACACGAACCCGGTGCCTTAATCATCGGTTCAGATCAGGTTGCGGTATTAGGCGATGATATCTTAGGAAAACCGGGAACTCACGACCGCGCCGTGGAACAATTGTCTCGCGCGGCTGGGCACACCGTGACCTTTCAAACTGGGCTTTGCCTGTTGGATAGCGACAGTGATCGAATCCAGCTTGATACGGTGCCGTTCCAAGTGGTTTTTCGGCAATTGCAGCCGCATCAAATCGAAGCGTATTTGCGTCGGGAACAACCATACCAATGCGCCGGTAGTTTTAAAGCCGAGGGCTTGGGTATTGCGCTATTCGAACGGTTGTGCGGGGATGATCCCAACAGTTTGATTGGGTTGCCGCTGATTCGGTTGGTACGCATGCTGGAGAATGAGGGGGTGGCGGTGTTGGGATAAGCGGCATCAACAGATAGATTATTTTAAGAATGTTTGGACAAAACCCAAAACAGGTTCTATGGTTGATTCAACGGTTTATTATAGAGTCAGAGTAGCTACTTAGCCTCAGTAGCACTGGGAACAGATCATAGCGACGGATCGACGAGTAACCAGTCTAAAGAATTGCTCTACCAAAGGAAACTCCCATGCGCCCTATCATGACCCGCATATTATCGGTGTTACTCCTGTTATCGGGAGCCGCTAGCGAAGCAGCGCAACCCATCCCTGCGATCACCCACTCGGCTGACACCAACACTCTTAGTGCTCGCCTAGAACGAACTCCACTGGCGGCGGTACTGACCGAACTTGGCCGCCAAAGCGGTATCGCCGTGTTTGTCCATCCGGCCAGCGCCGACGCCGAAATCACAGCCGAATTCGACGATTTGCCCCTGCGTGCAGCTCTCAAACGCCTGCTGAACGATCACAGCTACGTATTGATTAATGAACAACGCGAGCAAGGCGGCTCTGGGATCGCCACGATCCATGTCCTGAAGCAGGACTTCACCGCCCCACCTAAACAAAACGATACGGCAACCTCCACCCTGGACAATCCGACGTCTTCTGGAGCGGAAGCGTTACTGCAAGCCTTGTGGGCTACCACCAATCTCGAAGCGCGTGCCGCTGCCCTGCAACTCATCGCTGAGCACGATCTAGCCGGCTTACTCGAAGCCATCAAGAGCGCCGACCCCCAAACCCGTGAGGCTGTTTTGGCGAATTTTTCAGCACTCGCTCAGTGGTTGCCGTTAAGCCTGCTCAGCGAAGTCGCTGCTAGCGATCCCGACCCGGTCGTGCGCATGAACGCTCTAGCGTTACTTAATGAACTGGGGCAGGAGGCATACCACAGCCTCGCGCAAACGTCATCGACAGCGACCCGGGAAACGGAATTGGCGTTGCTGAGTAAGGCACATAGCGAAACCCTCATCGGCACTGCCACCACCGCGCTGGGAGATGCGCACCCAGACGTGCGGGGAATGGCATTGGAAACCGTCAACGAACTTGCGAGTCGCTACCCACCGCCACTAGAGGCAGTCACCGCCATGGCACTGAACGATCCGCAACCGGAGCTGCGCCTGAGAGCGCTGGCATTACTCGTCACCAGTGGCCAGACCGATGCACAGGGACTGCTCAACCGAGCACTACACGATGCGGATCCCATGGTCAGAGAGCAGGCGCTGGACCTACTGGCCGAATTCAATACTAACGATCGCTAACCCCAACCGCTCGCAGCGCAGGGAGAATTCACTATGAAGCGCATAACCCTCCTCTTTGGCCTGTTGTTGGCCACAGCGCTCAACCCGGTGCGAGCAGACCTCATCTTTATCAGTCCCGGCTCGGTCTATACCTTTGGCATTTTCAATCAGCCAAGCAGTGTTGGCGGTGTAACCTTCAGCAATGAAGACATTCTGCGTTACGATGACACCACCGACACCTGGACACTATATTTTGACGGTTCCGATGTCGGCCTGGGTTTTAATGACATCAACGCTTTTCATCTCGAAGACGACGGCAATCTCCTGCTTAGTCTGGAAAACCCGCAATTCATTAGCGCACTGGGTTGGGTAGACGGCACCGACATCATCCGCTTTATCCCTACCAGTCTAGGGACCACAACTGCCGGTAGTTTCGAATGGTTCTTTGACGGCTCCGACGTCGGTTTAAACTGGTACTTCGAATATCTGGATGCCATCGGTTTCAGCCCCGATGGTCGCCTAGTCGTCAGCACCCAGGGGTGGTTCTTTGCCAACCCTCTGTTTGGCCTACCGCAGGACTTGTTTATTTTCAACGCATTGAGCTTTGGGGCCAACACCGCCGGCTCGTGGGAACTGTACCTGGATGGCTCAGACATCGGGCTGAGCCGCTCCACGGAAAACATTGCCGGTCTTTGGCTTGATCCCAACAACAATGATCTCTATCTGAGCACCAAGGGCGGATTCTCGGTCCAGGGCGGCGTCACCGGCACGAATGAGGACCTCCTGCTCTGCCAGCAGCCCAGCTTCGGCACTAACTCAGCCTGTACCGCCTTAAATGTCTTCTTCGACGGCTCGATGGCCGGTTTCACCCGGCCCATTGATGCCATGCACCTAGAGCTCAATGAACCGCCGGTCGCGCAAGATGATAGTTTTACCACCGATGAAGACAACCCCGTCAGCGGTAATGTGCTCGCGGATAACGGCCTCGGCATTGACGAGGACCCAGACAATGACCCACTGAGCGTCAGCCAAGTCAACAATGTCCCCTTCACGGCTAACGTCGCCTTCCCGCTGCCCTCCGGTGCACTACTAACGATACGCACAGACGGCAGCTTGACTACAACCCCAACGGCCAATTCGAGGCACTCGCTCCCCCTCCCAGTGAGCCAGGGGAAGACAGCTTCGAATACACCCTCAGTGACGGCCAAGGCGGCACGGCAATAGCCACGGTTACGATCACGATTGACGGCGTCGATGATCCGCCCGAGGCGGTCAACGATTCAGCCACAGTGGGCGAAGATTCCGGCGCCAATACTCTAATTGTGCT
>JAAUQA010000288.1 GCA_012032855.1 Candidatus Competibacteraceae bacterium | reverse complement strand
CCTGTACTTTTACAATGCCCTTCTTAAGATTCACAAGCGCGTTGCCCGAAGCGGACGTCATCTCCAGAACGATGGGCTCTTAATCAAGGGCACGTTCATATATTCAGCCAAGGGATTGCCTTGGCTGGCGAAAGCATGGCGGCGGCGGCGACGAGATTAGCAAAGAATGTCTTTTTCATGTCGTTCCTCTATGTCAGAAATTTGTTTTGGATCATCGAACGTAGGCAGATAGTTTATGCTCTCGCACTCCCGTATTTCCCGGCGGCGATGCTTCATAAACATGGACAAGGAAGGATAAATAATTAACAAGATGACAGCATGGCACCTCCTCAATATGCGCCTGTGGGTAGCGAACTACAGCCCCGCAGGAAGGTGCTGTTGTCGCCCGGCAACCCTGCGACCGTATCCTGATGACTCAGGACTTTAGGCCAGTGGCTTTGCGTCCCACGCTTTCGCGTGGTTTGCTTTTTTCACCGATTAATGGTTCCAGTCAAAGGCTTCGTAGCATGATTCCCCGAAAACCTAAATTTGACTGTTAAATTAAGTAATAGATCAATATCAGAGAGAAGTCAATAATTACATTCTACTGAGATAAATCCATCGCATAGTTGAGGGATTTATTTCACTCAGTTATTTTGGGTTTTCTAAGACCAAATCGTCGAATTCGGCGGCATTTTCGATACGGCTAGAGTGTGCGCCTACCCCTATTCTGCCGGTTTTCTGCAATACGGTATGAGTGCCGACATCAGTCCACTCCTGACCATCTACACTCATCCTACCGGTATATTTCACGCCTGATCGTTCGATTTGCAAATACCAAGTCTCCGGCGTTTCTGCATATTCTTCCAACCCACGCGAACCGATTTGGAAACCGCGTTCGAGAATCCGAATGTCATTTTTCTGTCCACTGATGATCTTACGGAATACCGGCCAGCGGCCATGCGGGCAACAATCGCCGCTCGGACCCAGCAAGAGATAATTTTTAGCATCGATCCAGTAGTACATCCCGGCCTGCATGTTTTGGGTAATCGGGGTATCCACTTTAACAGTTGCTACGAAATCACCTGTAACCGGAGTTTGTACCAGAGCGATATTCTGGTCGCCTTTGGTCGCCACAATCAGCAGCTTTTCATCGCTGAGCGCCAGCCGATTCGGATCTGGGTTGATTACTTCCCACAGTTCGCCCAACTCATCCCGGTCGAAACGATCCTCGAATATCACCTCACTCTCTGCTGGAGTGGTGGTTTCAGCGACCTGCACGGGAGGCGGCGGTGGCGGCGCTGCAACCACCTCTTTCTGTACCTCACTCAGCGCCGCAACCAATTGTTCGGAATTCGCCGCGGCAAAATATTTTCCCTTGCCTTCTTTAGCAATGCAGTTCAATTGCTCGGTCTCCTCGCCGGTCACATCGAAACCCACTACGTGAATGCGTAGATCGACCCCGGAATTAGCCGCTTCGCGGGCAGCAGAGCAAGGATCACCCTCACAAGTTTCTTTGCCATCGCTAACCACTACAACTGATGAGCTACCTTCACTCTGGCGCAGTTCCCGCGCAGCGAGCTGTACCGCACCGGTCAACGGTGTTTTGCCTTTGGGGTTGATATCGTTCAAGGCTTGCACCAGTGCGGTCCGTTCGCTGCCTACCGGTGCTACCATCGCGATGTCTTCGCAATCGTCTTTGCGGTTGTGGCCGTACACCAACAGACCGGTGCTAACCTCTGAGGGAAGCTGTTCAACCATATCCGTCATCACGGTTTTGGCGATTTCAATTTTCGCTTGGTCGCCCACTTTCCCCCACATGCTGCCTGAGCCGTCAAGGACAAACAGGACACTGGGGCTATCGGCATAAGCCGGGGTTATCAGTACCCCCAGCAGAGCGAGTGCTGAGCTGAAATTCGTGATTATTCGGCGCATTAATAAAGACTCCCGTGGTGCGGTCTAAATTTTTCGTTTAAGCAGAGTAAAGTCGCTTATTAACTCGGCTTTGACGGATCGGCAATGGATTATAATGGTCTATCTCTGCATGCGGTCAATCTTATTGAGCATTCCCGGTCCGTTGCTAAGCCCTTTGAACCATTATTCATGCTATCGCCCCCCCGCAATAATTTGATCTGTGTCTTCGCACGTCACCGAGTCGCCGCCAACCTGCTTATGCTGTTGATGATCATGGCCGGCGTTTGGGGTTTGCAGCGTCTTAATACGCAGTTTTTTCCCACTTTCGAGCTGGACGTCGTGACTGTACGCGTAGTTTGGAGCGGTTCCACCGCGGAAGATGTGGAAACCGCAATCACCAATCCGCTAGAGCGGGAACTGCGCAACTTGGATGGGGTGCGCAAGATTACCTCGACTTCCGCTAACGGCGTCGCTTCGCTGTCATTGGAGTACGAAGAAGGCAGCGATATGGGCACGGCGTTGGACGAAGTCAAGCAGCGGGTAGATCTGGTCCGTAACCTGCCTGCCACCGCCGAAGAGGCTGAAATCATTCGTGCGGTTCGTTACGAACCCATCGCGCGACTGATGATTTACGGTGATCGCGCACTGGATGAGCTACGTCATTTGGCGCGCCGCTTTGAACGAGAACTGCTGGCGCGTGGCATTGCAAAATCGACATTGTCGGTCTACCCGAAGAAGAAATGGCAGTGCAGATTCCGCAGATCGTTCTGCAGGAACTGGGGTTGTCGTTGCCGCAAGTGGCTACCCGGTTACGCGGCTTGAGCCAGGATTTGCCGGCTGGCACGGTGGGCCGTGATGACGTGGCCCGGCAGTTGCGTAGCTTGGAACAACAGCGGGATGTTGATGGTTTCGCTGCCTTGCCCCTGAAAGCGGAGCAAGCCGGTCAGCTGGTCCGGCTAGGCGATGTGGCGGTTATTGAGCGTCGACCACGGGAAGGTCAAGTCAGGCTGGGCTTCCTAGGCCGACCAGCAGTCGAGTTAAGACTGCGTCGCACCGAAAATTCCGATTCGTTGGAGGCAGCGCGCATTCTCGCCGAGTGGGAAGCAGAAACTCGCCCGCAATTGCGCCTGGGATTGAGATGCTTGTGTTCGATGAATCCTGGCGGCTGATCAAGGATCGGATCATGTTGCTGGTCAAGAACGGGGCCGGCGGTTTGCTATTGGTGATCGGCATTTTGTTTCTGTTCTTGAACGGGCGGGTGGCACTGTGGGTGGCGATCGGTATACCGACTTCGTTCATGGCCACCTTGGCCGTGTTGTATCTCGCCGGCGGCAGTTTGAACATGATCAGCTTGTTTGCGCTGATTATGGCGCTGGGCATTATCGTGGACGATGCGATCGTGGTCGGCGAAGACGCCTTAGCCCATTATCAACGCGGTGCGGATGCGTTAACGGCAGCGGAAAGCGGCGCATGGCGTATGTTGACGCCGGTCGCGGCCTCTTCGATGACCACCGTAGCGGCATTTCTACCTTTGATGCTGGTTGGGGGCATTATTGGCAATATCATGTTCGCCATTCCGCTGGTGATGATTTGCGTTATTCTCGCCTCGCTGGTGGAAAGTTTTTTGGTGTTGCCCGGTCATCTGCATCATTCACTGCGTAAGGTTGATCGGCATCAAGCGAGACGCTTGCGGCAGCGTTTGGAAACCGGATTCGAACGATTCCGAGAACGGGTTTTTCGCCCTGTAGTCAGCCGGGCGATCCGCTACCGATGGACTACCCTGGCTGCAGTGCTGGCAACCTTAATCATAAGTGCCGGTTTGGTGGCCGGTGGACGACTCAGTTTCACCTTTTTCCCGACCCCGGAGAGTACGACGCTGTACGCCAGCATCAGCTTTGTTTCCGGTTCTCCCCCGGAACGGGTCCACCGCTTTCTTGACCATTTGGAACAGACCTTACGCAGTGCCGAAACCGAGTTGGGCGGCGATTTGATTGTTGCGGCACAGACCCGCTACGGCGAAGCACAGGTCGCCGGTGGGCGTGGCGGTAGTCCGCGCGGCGATCAGCACGGCTCAATGATCATTGAGTTGACCCAGCCGGATACTCGGGTGGTACGCGTTAATCAATTCATCAAGGCGTGGCGAGCCAATATTCAGCGCCCACCGGGTTTGGAGACCTTGCTGATTTTCTCCCGCTCGGGCGGTCCGCCGGGACGCGATGTGGATATCCGCCTAGTGGGTGATTCCGCTGATAATCTCAAGGCCGCCGCACAGGTTTTGGCACAAAGCCTGACCACGGTACCGGGTGTCAGCGCAGTCGAAGACGATATGCCTTACGGAAATGCCCAACTGGTGTATCGCTTGACTGCGCTAGGCGAAGCATTGGGTTTGACGGTGGACGAGGTCGGTCGGCAATTGCGGGCGGCTTATGACGGGGTACTGGTGCAGATTTTTCAAGACGGCGAGGAAGAAATTGAAGTACGGGTGCTGTTGCCCGACGCCGAGCGTTACAGTCTCTCCAGCTTGAATCGGTTCACGATTATCCTGCCCGACGGTCAAGCCGTGCCGTTAGCCAATGTGGTCGATCTACAAGCGCGGCGGGGTTTCGAAGCGTTGCGCCACGCGCAGGGACGATTAGCCGTGCAGGTTTCCGCCGATGTGGACACCACGCTCAATAATCCCGGCCAAATACTGGCCGGATTACAACAGTCGGTGTTGCCCGATTTAATAGCCCGCTACGGAGTGAATTATTCCTTGGAGGGTCGTAGTGCCGATCAAGCTGAAACGCTGGGCGATATGCGGCGGGGCGCATTATTGGGTTTGGCGCTGATTTACGTAATTCTAGCCTGGGTTTTCGCCTCCTATGGCTGGCCGCTGGTGGTGATGGCGGCCATTCCTTTCGGTATCGTCGGCGCCATCGTTGGGCACTGGTTGCTGGGGATCGATTTGACCATTCTGTCATTATTCGGATTCTTCGGCCTGTCGGGCATCGTGATCAATGACTCGATTATTCTGGTGACCTTTTTCAAGCAATTACGAGCTGACGGCATGGCGGTTCAAGACGCATTGGTGGAAGCCGCTTGTCAACGTCTGCGGGCCGTATTGCTGACCTCGCTGACCACGATTGCCGGATTGCTACCATTGCTGTTCGAGACTTCATTGCAAGCGCAGTTTCTAATTCCAATGGCGGTTTCTATTTCTTTCGGTCTCGGTTTTGCCACGTTTCTGGTGCTGTTGTTCGTGCCGGCCCTGTTATCCGTACATGAGAGTGTGGCGTCGTGGTGGCGCGAGTC
>JAAUQA010000014.1 GCA_012032855.1 Candidatus Competibacteraceae bacterium | reverse complement strand
ATCAACACACCGAGCATACTCATTGACAATAGCTGACCTATAAACCAACCCTTGAGCATCGTGTTGGAGCGTTGTAATACGGCCTCCAGTCGTGGACGGCGGTGGCGCGGAAACAACTGCAGGAATCCATTGATGTACAATCCTGGTTCCGCCGCCAGATAAATGCCCATCAACACAATGACAAAGGTTGCGGCAAGCACATCGAAAGTCGTCGCAAAAACCCCACCCAAACGTTGGAACAACGCCGACTGCCCGCTCAAAAAATCAAGCAGTTGCGTCTTGGTGATATCAAGTTGAATGAGTAATTCTTGACCCCAACCAAACTGCGATAATTGTTGCTTGAGCGTGGAAAAGGCCCTCGGGATGGTGTTGGCGAGCACCTGAGCCTGATCAACCAAAGTAGGGGTGGCCAGGGCGATGAGTGCGGCGAGAAACATCACCACACTGCTGGCAACGATACCCAGCGCGAGACCCTCGCTGATATGTGCGTAGCGTTGTAGTTCCATACCAACAGCGCGCAACAGTACAGCGAGGACAATAGCGCAGAAGACCAACAGCAACACACTGAACGAATACCATAGAAACAGCAATATCAGGATGGCGACTAAAGCGAAGCGAACTGTCAGCCCTGCTTTTGCTGCATAACTAAGATGACTGCCAGAAGCGGATAACTGTCGTGATTGCGGAGATACGTTTTCATCGTTGGCGTAGAAGCTAACCCATCTTTTCAATTTGTCGATTGCCAATCAGCGTTTGTTACTTGGTAATTGATGGCTATATCGGCAACGAGAGGCAGGTGATCCGAGGCGCCCGCTGTTGTTATCGTCTTCTGCGCTTGCAGATCCGTGATACGTCCGATCTCCGATTTAAGCCACAATCGGTCCAAAGCCAGCACGGGTAAGCGGGCTGGAAACGTTACCGGTGCCGACAGACTCGTGCTGTCAAAAAAACGTTAACCTCACGAAGAGTCCTGCTCCAGGGCCACCACTCATTGATATCTCCCGTCAAGATCGTCAATGCGGTTGGGTGATCATTGGCTAACACCTCTAATAACCGTCGGCACTGCACACGGCGTTCATAGGCGCGCAATCCTAAATGGGTACTAACGATGCGCAATGTCAGCCCCTGAAAGTCAAGATCTACGTCCAGAGCGCCCCGTGGTTCTCGGCCCGGCTGGCTGAGATCAACATGACGGGTATTGAGTACCGGTAATCGATGCAAAAGGGCGGTACCACAAGGCGAATCCGGGCGCACTAAAGCAGGACCGGCAATAGCCTGAAAACCGGTATTTTCAGCCAATACATCAAGTTGTCGAGTATCGTCACTGACACCCAATTGTGAGGCGACTTCCTGTAAAGCCACGATATCGGCGTTGAGCGTGTTGATAATATCGGCTATTCGACCAGGATCAGTGCGCAGGTCTGCGCCGAGGCAACTATGCACGTTGTAAGAAGCAATTCTGAGGCAATGTTCTTGTGTGCTTTTACCCTGTCGATTGCGGTTAGGCATCCTGAGTGGGTTCATTACCTGTTAATCGGTATTAATCCGATGACTCGCCAGCCAGGGTTGGGCGAGAGGGTCTGGTCATCGGTGAAAATGTGCAGCTGGTCCTTGTCGTCCAAAGCAAATAAAGGGATTGCATCACCACCATAGCGCTGCCGATACGCGTCGAAATTGAAAGTATCCGTCAAGGGAGTTGCACGAATCTCCGCGCCCTCCTCCAACAAGGTAGCCAAGCGATTAAACGTAACTTCCACGCCAAATAACCGACGCCCATTGAAACGCAGCGTCACACTACGTTTTTCCGGCCTGACAGCGGTTTCTTCCTCCGGTGCGGTCAAAAAAAACACATTCCCAGAACCAAACTCAGTGCGGTAGCGTACACATGCCAGGGCGTTCAAACTGGGCTGACGAGACAACGCCAGCAACCGACCAATACCGATCAAGTCAAGGTGCTGGTCGGCATGTTGGGAAACGATATGACCGAAATACGTCGCCAAGTTTTTCATACGCGCGGCCCGCATGTGTTGCCAATCGTTGTCTGCTAACAGCACATGCAGACCTTGCTCCGCTAATGCTGTTGCGATAGCCTGCGCGACCCGGTTACCCCCTACGATCAGTAGACCGCGTGGTTCGGGCTCAGCGATTCGTAGCCAGCAGGCCATAGGCCGCGCGGTCGCACTTTGGATAACCACCGTACCCATAATGACCATGAATGTGAGTGATACCAACAGCGGGGCTTCCGGATAACCCTCACTCTCCAATTGCAACGCAAACACAGCCGACACCGCAGCAGCGACAATACCGCGCGGCCCAATCCACGCCAACAAGGCTTTTTCCCGCCAATTTAAACCAGCACCGATACTGGATAAACCGACGACCAGCGGACGCACCAACAACATTAATGCCGCCAGTATCAGCAGTGCATTGGAACCAAGACTGAGAAGCTGGTAAAGCTCCACCCGTGCGGCTAACACAATGAACAGCATGGAAATAATCAACAGACTTAGGCTCTCTTTGAAGCCGAGAATCTCATCGGTCTGTACTTGGCGAAGATTAGCTAACAACATACCCATCACGGTCACCGCCAATAAACCGGATTCATGCTGCAGAGTGTTAGCAACAGTGAACACACTCAATACCCACACCAACGTAGCCACGTTGTGTAAATACTCGGGCAACATGTGACGGCGCAGCGCATGAGCCAAAAGCAGTGCTCCACCGACGCCAGCGCCACCGCCGATCAGCAGCGCCTTAGCAAATATCCAAACGGTATGTCCCTCTTGCTGCCCCGTGACGATAAACTCGAACACCAATACAGCCAACAGTGCTCCGATCGGATCAATGAGTATCCCTTCCCAGCGCAGTATATTCGCCACGCTGGCTACCGGGCGCACCGAGCGCAGTAACGGTACGATGACTGTCGGTCCGGTTACTGTGACCACGGCACCAAACAAAAACGCAATTTCAGCGCTGATATCCAATAACCACCAAGTGATCGCGCCAGTACTCAACCAAGTCATGAATACGCCGATGGTTACTAAATGAGTAACCACGTTACCGTGCCCTTTGATCTCTTCCAGCTTTAATGTCAGGCTGCCCTCGAACAAGATGACGGCTACGCCCAGAGACACAAGCGGAAACAGTAGTTCACCAAACAGTTCATTAGGCTGGATCAAACCAGTGACCGGGCCGGCAACCAATCCGATGAGTAATAAGAATACGATAGCCGGTACTTGCAGGCGCCAAGCCAGCCATTGAGCGGATATACCCAATAAGCCAATAAGGGCAATCAGGAGAGCAAGGTGTTCTGTCACGAAAGATGCTGGTGAAATGTTAAGGGGTATGATTATTACTAACGCATTTTAGCGCCTTCAATCATGCGGTGTACAAAACCCAGTTTCTCAATCACCGCTTCGGATAATACAAACGGGTATGGATCTTTCAAACCCATGCTGCGATTGAGACTATTCAGCGCGAAGGTGAGTGGCCACCATTGGGACAGTAGGGTGTGAAAGGATCCCGCCACCTCAGCCACATGTTCCGGTAATTGGAAAGAAGTCGAGGCGACGGAATCGACCGTCAAACCAAATCCGGTAGCCGTTTCCAAAGTATCGGTAATATGGAGGTAGTGTGCCCAGGTTTCCGCCCCAGTCCTCCCAGGGATGAGCGCTGGCATAGCTGCTAATATAGCGTTGCGACCAATTGCTCGGCGGTCCCAGTTCGTAATGCTGTTGTAACGCTTCGTCATAGGGGGTACGTTCGTCCATGAACAGGTCACGAAAGGGTGTCAACCAATCTGAATCACGAACGAGACACTCCCAGTAATAATGGCCGATTTCATGCCGGAAATGCCCCAGCACCGTGCGATAGCGCTCGTTCATCTCCAAGCGCATCTTTTCTCGCACCACGTCATCGGCTTCGGCGATGTTAAGCGTGATGAGGCCGTTGGCATGGCCGGTCATCACTTGCTGAGACTCGCCGAACTCCGGATTTACATTAGCTAGAAAATCGAACGCTAAGCCATGCTCAGGATCGTCCTGTTTATTGAGCAAAGGTAATCCCAAATTAATCAAGCTGTATACTAGACGTCGCTTGGCGCTTTCCAAACGTTGCCAACAATCAAAATACCCCGGTTGGCCCAGGTTGGGAATGGTTCGATTCAAACGACAGGCTGGACAAAACGGCTCAGCACTCTCAGCGGGCAGCATCCAATTGCAAACCTGTTCCTGGCGGTAATTTTGGCACTGCTTATAGAGCCGACCTTCCGCCACTGGGGCCAGGCTACGCCACTGCTGATCACCCTCAGCTTGCAACGCGCTCATACAGCTCAGCTCAGGAAGATAACCTAGCGTATGTCCGCAACGGACACATTGGATATTCTCGAAAAAAACCGATTGTCCGCAGCAATCACAGTGAAAACGCTTCATAGTTGCTTAGAATATTTCCTTAGGTGATTTAAAAAGGGAGAAATCATGGAGATGGAAAATGAATTACAAACAAGATGCCATTCGGTGTATACGCTAGGCAAAGTCGCGTAATTCGGCTCATTTTATTTGCATACTACACTTTGGGTTAATGTAATTTTTACATCGTAATGTATTTTTTACAAATTCAATTGGGAAATCACCCTAATACATCCCTGTTTGCCTATTAGCAACAATCGCAAATTATAACATAAGCTGTTGAATTAAAGGAAGTATAAATACATGGCAACGATCTTGCTCATAGCTTAGCACAGCAAGTTGTCATACATGAGCTTGCTTAATCTTTGAGATGTTTTTAACAATAGAGGAGTAAAAGCTAATGAGTTCTAGTACTCAAGATGATATTAAGGGTCGCGTTAAAGAGGCTACAGGCGCCGTGACCGGTAATGATGAGCTAAAGCGTGAAGGACAGAAAGACCAAGTGGCGGGAAAAATCAAAGAAACAGCTGAGGCCGTCGTTGACAAAGTGAGAGACATCGCAGGCGGTAGTAAAAAGGATAGTGACGGCTAATGTCTTCTGGTCATCAGACTCAATAGAAGGAACCTTTAACGATTCATGGATGAATTCTTGCCAAGGAGAAATGTATTGTTATGGGTATTGAAGTTGGCGGTATTTTGGCTTATTGATATTAATAGCCGATATTTATGCTATTGTTAAGGTTGTCTCCAGTACAGCATCAACCGGTCAAAAAGTATTATGGGTTGTGCTGATTTTGTTGCTACCGATACTTGGTCTAATCCTTTGGTTCTTTCTCGGTCCAAAAGCATGACCAATACAGCTCTAATTCAAAACAAGCGGCATTTACCAATGCCGCTGAGTTGAGCTTGGCTATTCCAGTCACCGCTCTTTCAATGAATCGAGCAAATCCAAGCTGATATCCAAAGGCCACTGTAAATGATTCAGGCCGGCATCCAACCAACGCGCTAGTGGCGTCCAGCGTAACGCCAAACCGAAACTCAGCAGCGCCATATCGCTCACCCGACTGCTCACCCAAAACCCTGCGGAGCCCTCCAATTGAATACCTGGTACAAAATGAGCCAGCAACGCCTGTACCGCTAATGGTTGTTCAGGATCAATTACAGTGGCGGCAGGCACTGCATTATCCAGCAATACCGAGATCTGGCCATCCAGTTCACTTAAGGTACGCGCCCCACCACGCAAGCTATCCACGGCAGCATTCAGCGACCCTGTAAGTACCAAAGCGCTCGAAACTACTGATTGTTCGACACCCAAATGTTGACTCAACAGATGGTCGCGAAATCCCTTGATTGCCATGCGATGCTTATCGTTACGGGCTTCAAGCGCCAAATCGCATTCGCTGTCCAGTCCCATCGAACGGTTGCTGAGATTGGCGGAACCGATCCTGAGCAAACGGTCATCGACAATAATCAGCTTAGCGTGCACGTTGACACAATCATCGGTTAGATCAGGCACGACAGGATAATAAACGCGCAGTCGCCCATGGATATCGGCAGATCTTAATTGCTCCAACAACCGTGCCCGCAGCACATCCATAGTGACTTGTTCCAACCAGCCGCTGGTTTGCATGGGCAGGATCAACAGGACTTCCGGTCCATCCGCTGCACGTAATCGATCACACAATGCCGCGCCGATAACGTGCGAAGTGAGATACTGATTTTCGATGTAGATGGTCTCGCGGGCTGCCGCAATCATATCCAGATACAATTGCTCCACTTCCCTGACGGCGGGCTTATCGCCGATACCGGGTTCGGTTCGTACAATTGCGACTTTGGCGTTGCGGATGATAGGTTGAATTGAGGATGGCCAAGGATCAATAGCGATCGCCTCCGGCTGACTCAAGCTTTCGCCTGTTGCCTGTTGCCAACGCCTTCTGAGCAACCGACCCAGTGCTGCGGCGGCTTCGCCATCCACCATCATCTGAATGTCATGAAACGGAGGATACTGTTCACCTTCGGTATCGGTGCGACGCGGATCATCGGCATGTCGCGCGGGCGTATCCCAACGCCGTTTGGTTAAATCCAGCCCACCCACAAAAGCCACCGCATCGTCGACCACCACGATCTTCTGATGGTGTGAACCGGCAACTGCATGGGTGCCGTCCAGCGCAAAATGCAAGCGTTGGTGGGTGCGCCACTGCAATTTGTAACGTATAAACCACTCCCGTTCCTGCCAATAAAGCGCGGCAAAGTCCCAGCTCAACAAATACACCTGCAAGGTCGGTCGGCGCCGCACCACGGCATCTAAAAAAGTCCCTAATTCGACCGGAAAATCGTCTTGAGCAAGGCCACGCAGCAAGCGCGTGCGGCTATCGATATCCCAGCCCACAATCAGTACCGAGTGTCGGGCCCGTTTGACGGCTTCGCGAAAAGCCGCAAAGTATGCCGAACCGTCAACCAGAACGCTGACGCGATTGGCATCGGCAATCTGCCAGCAGTTGCTGCCTTTATTGAACAGGGAATACTTATTGATCATTCGCTGCGCTTGGTACTCGGCCTTACTCAATTAACTTTCCCTACTTCCTTTCCCGCTTTCCTCGCCTTGGTGACCGATTGTTTGAGTTTGTTTAAATCTACCGCGCCGCGTACGACTTCATCACCGATGACAAATGCCGGCGTGCCTCGAATACCCAGGGCTTCCGCGAGTTGCATATTGCGGTCAATGCTTGCTTGGATTTGCGGATCAGCCATATCTTGCTTGAGCTGATCAACATTCAACCCGCTCTGCCCGGCAATGGAGAGGATAACGGATTCATTCAAGCGCCCATTCATGCTCATTAGTGCATTGTGAAATTCCATGTAAAGGTTCTGTTTGATCGACGCTAAAGCAGCGCGGGCAGCGAAATCAGAACCCGCACCGAGCACCGGCATTTCTTTGAACAGCAGCTTGACATTCGGATCATCCTTAGCCAGTTGGGTAAGTTGGTTGAATGCCTTACGGCAATAGGGGCAGTTGTAGTCCATGAATTCGACGACCGTGACATCACCATCCGGATTGCCGCCAATCGGATCATCAGGATTATTGAAAATCTCGTCCTGACGACTGAGCAACGCTTGTTGGGCTTGTTGAACTTGTGACCGCTGCTGCTCGACTTGGAAGCGCTGAACCGACTCCAAGATGATTTGCGGATTCTCCAACAAATACTCCCGAATCCGTTGGTCAAGTTCTTCAGATCGCACAAAATTATCTTCCGCATGAACGTGTTGCGCGAAGGCGAGCATCAATAGAGTAAAAAGCATAATCGCTGAGCAGTAAAAATAGGCGGGGCATTATGAAATCCTCAAGGTGGTTTTGTATTTGATCTAGCAAACGGCTGAAGATCCGCATATTCAGTGATCTGATTCAATTAAATGGCAAACACTTTGGCTATCCGGAGCGCCATCAAGAAGCTCATTCCAAATGGACAACGCTTGTTCCATACGTTCCTGCAAAGCCAGCATTCGTTGCGGAACCTGCCGACGCCGGTTCGCCATCCGGGTGCGTTGTTCGAATGCCCGGACCCTCCGTAATCACAGTCGCACCCGATTAAGACGCAGCGCATTGAATATGACCGAGACCGAACTCATGCTCATCGCCGCCGCCGCGATTATCGGAGAGAGCAGGATACCGAAGACCGGATACAACACACCGGCTGCTATCGGCACACCCAGTGAGTTGTAAACGAACGCGAAGAACAGATTCTGGCGAATATTGCGCATAGTCGCGCGGCTCAGTTGTCGGGCGCGGATAATGCCGGTCAAATCGCCTTTAACCAAGGTAACTCCGGCGCTTTCCATTGCCACATCGGTACCTGTGCCCATAGCGATTCCCACCTGTGCTTGCGCCAGAGCCGGAGCATCGTTGACGCCATCGCCGGCCATCGCGACCTGCCGACCTTCGCCCTGCAATGCCTTGATCTTCTCCGCCTTTTGGTCCGGCAGCACACCGGCAATCACCTGATCAAGCCCAAGCTTCTTCGCCACGGCCTGGGCTGTGGTCTCACTATCGCCGGTCAGCATGACGATATTCAACCCTTCCGCATGCAGGGCCTGGATAGCGCTGGGCGTGGTGTCCTTGATAGGATCGGCAACCCCGATCAAGCCCGCCGGTTGCTCGTCTACCGTGACAAACATCACGGTTTGGCCATCGGTACGCAGCTTTTCCGCTTCGTCTTCCAGCGCACCCGGATCGATCTTCAGTGCTTGCAGCAACGCGTGGTTACCCAAGGCCACCCGACGCCCATCCACTTGACCCATCACGCCTTTGCCGGTAATCGATTCAAAGTGTTCGGCTTGACCGAGCGTGATGTTCCGCTCCTGAGCCCCGCTGACAATGGCGGCGGCCAGCGGATGTTCGCTACCCCGTTCCAATGTCGCGGCCAAACGAAGCAGAGTTGTCTTATCATGGTTCGGGCCGGGAATCACGGTAACCAGTTTGGGTTTGCCTTCGGTCAGGGTGCCGGTCTTATCCACTACCAAGGTGTCGATTTGGCGCATCACTTCGATGGCTTCGGCATTTTTGAACAACACACCGACCGTAGCGCCCTTTCCGGTCGCGGTCATAATTGACATCGGAGTCGCCAAACCTAGCGCACAAGGGCAAGCGATGATGAGCACTGCCACGGCATTGATGATAGCGTAAGCCATCGCCGGAGCCGGCCCGAACATCGCCCAAACGATGAAAGTGAGCACGGCTACGGTCACAACGATAGGGACGAAATAACCGGCGACCAAATCGGCCAATTTCTGAATGGGCGCACGGCTGCGTTGCGCCTGCGCCACCATCTGCACAATCTGGGACAACAAGGTATCGGCACCGACTTTTTGGGCCTCCATGATCAGTCCACCGGTGCCATTCACCGTGGCGCCGATAACCGAATCACCGGCGGTTTTCTCTATGGGAATCGGCTCGCCGGTGACCATCGATTCATCCACGCTGCTGCGGCCTTCCAGCACAACGCCGTCCACTGGCACTTTTTCACCGGGGCGAATGCGTAGCCGATCGCCGGTCTTAATCTGATCCAACGGCCACATCTTCATCGCCACCATCGGCGCTTATGCGACGTGCGGTTTTGGGCGCCAATCCCAGCAGCGCCTTGATCGCGGCACCGGTTTGATTGCGCGCCCGCAATTCCATCACTTGACCCAGTAAGACTAGGGTAATGATCACCGCAGCGGCTTCAAAATAGACCGCCACTTCGCCGTGCGTGTTACGAAACGAATCAGGAAATAACGCTGGGAACAAGGTGGCGATGATGCTGTAGGAATACGCAACGCCAACCCCTAACCCAATCAGGGTAAACATATTGAGGCTGCGGTGGACCAGCGATTGCCAACCTCGTTCGAAGAACGGCCAACCACCCCACAGCACGACCGGCGTGGCTAGCAGCAATTCAAGCCAGTTCAAGGTTTGCGGCGCGGCCAACCAGTCGAAAGACACCCCTGGAAAATGTCGACCCATAGCGATAATGACCAGCGGGATTGTCAATACCGCGCTGATCCAAAACCGTCGAGTCATGTCCTTGAGTTCCGGGTTTTCCTCTTCTTCCAAGGTGATCGATTGGGGTTCCAAGGCCATGCCGCACTTGGGACAACTACCCGGTTCGTCTTGAACGATCTCCGGGTGCATGGGGCAGGTATACTCAGTTTTGGTTGCCAGGACCGGGATTCCTTCCGGTTCCAAAGCCATGCCGCACTTGGGGCAACTACCCGGCCCTACCTGGCGAATCTCCAAATGCATCGGGCAAGTGTAAATTGTACCTTTTGGAGCAGGTTTGGTTGGTTTGGCGACCGCCTCGGTGCCAGCCGTATAGCGCTCCGGTTCGCCTTTGAATTTGTCCAGGCAGTGCTGACAACAGAAACGATAGACCTCGCCCGCATGAGTGTAGGTCAGTTTGCTGTCGGCTGATACGGACATCCCGCAGACGGGGTCTTTCAGCTCCTTGTGCTGATCATCTTTGGTGACTTGTTCTACCGAAGATGTAGCAAACTGATTCATGCAGTGTTCACTGCAGAAATAAAATGTTTTTCCCAGCAATTCGTACTGATAGGGGCTCCTCGGGGTCACGTGCATACCGCAGATAGGATCTTTCAGTTGCCGATCATCGACAGGACCCGAGCAACAATGGGCATGAGGATCATTCATCGCCATAGGACCTTTGCGTTGGTGAATGCTTGCTTGAAAAAACCAAATTCGAAGTGGTCTGATGAGATTAATGATAAAGCCTGTGATCAACTCACAGGTCAAGGTTTTTTTAGGTTACTTTTGGCACGTTACCGACGAGTTTTCCGACAAACATGGCCAGAGAAGTTGCCCGAGAGTGCTCATTGTCAATGACGAACGCGCCGAATATTCATTAAACCGTAATATCCTTACGCCTAATTTGTAACATCCCCGCTGCATAGTCCACCTCGTAAATCACGAGGTTGTCTAGATGTCGGTACATTTCATTCATCGCGGCGCAGGTTCACTCCCGGTCTACCGGCAAATCAGTGACGTGCTGCGTCTGGAAATTCAGAATTTCTACAAGGCGGGCGATGTCTTGCCTTCCGAGACGGAGTTAGCTCAGCGGTTTGGCGTTAACCGCCATACGTTGCGCCATGCGGTTGACGAGCTGGTAGCCGATGGGTTGGTTGTCCGCCAACACGGCAAAGGCGTATTCGTTCTCGAACCCACCATCGCCTATACCATCGGCCCGCGTACCCGCTTTACCGAAACCCTGGAAGCGCTCGGCGTCACCACCCACAGCCGGGGTAATCCGCAAGCTGGTCGTTCCCGCCACCGGTGCGTGGCAACGCGATTAGACATCGCCGACGGCACAGACGTCATTTTTCTGGAGACGCTCCGGGAGGTGGATGGAAAACCCTTCTGCGTTATCTCCCATTTTCTGCCATTGGCTGGATTTCCGGAAGTATTGGAACACTACAACAGTGGTTCGCTGCACAGATTTCTGGAAGAGTGCTGTGCGACCAGATTGCAGCGGCGCGAAAGTTTGATCAGCGCCGTTCTGCCTGAGTCCGACGACGCGGCGCTATTGAACATGCCCCTGAATATGCCGGTGCTACGGGTCAAGAGCATCAATGTGGACATCGCGAACCAGCAAGCGATTGAATACGTGGTCACGCGGTTTAGAGGCGATGCCACGCAATTGTCCGTTCACCCTTGAATCACCCACCTAACTGTCGAGGAAACCTCATGAAGTTGACCAGGCTTATTACTACGGGCATTGTCATAGCCATGCTATCCAACCCGGTTTTTGCCGCGAACCTGCCGGACGGTTCCAAGGACAACCCCTTGCGAGTGCTGATGGTGCCTGCAGATACCGGAACCAACGACATTACGGCCGACTATGCGCCGGTGTTCAATGGCATCACCGAACACTACGGCATTCATTTTGACCTGCGCGCGGGCGCCAGTTACGCCGCCGTGGTGGAAGGGATGTGCAACGATCAGGCGGACATTGCCTGGTTTGGCGCGGTAACCTTCGGCCAAGCCAACGATCAGTGCGGTGTTGACCTATTAGCGGTGGACGTGTCGAATGGCGATGCTTCGTATTTCTCCGGCATCTTTGTGGGTACAGACAGTGGCATAAACACCATTGCTGATCTCAAGGGCAAAAGCATGGCGTTTGGCAGCCCCAATTCCACGTCTTCCTTCAACTTTCCAGTCGCCATGTTGATCGCCGACGGTGTTGACCCGGCTAAAGACCTGAGCAAAATCATTATCGCCGGTTCCCACTCCGCATCCCTAGCCGCTCTGGCCGAAGGCAAAGTGGATGCCGCTGCGGCGTCTTATAATTCGTTCGGCAAAGCGGTCAATAATGAGGCTATCGACCCGGAAAAATTCAAGCCATTGGCCAAATCGCAACCCATCCCGAATCCTCCGCTAGCCATGAACCGCAACTTGAACGATGAGTTGAAGGACAAGCTGCGCATAGCGTTTAGTGAGATTCAAACCAAGATCGACCCGTCCAAAATCCGCGGCTATGGCGGCAAAAAAGTGGATGGTTACGATACCAATTTCGACGTCCAGAAGATTTTTGACGCTCTCGATAAGCTGTCCGCTGTCACCAAGACCGTGAAGGAAGAAATGATCGACAAAGCCGGACAACGCTGAGCAGCAACCTAGTGATACTCAGACTGGGGTGATTGGTTGTCGCCCTTTGCTTTAAATATTCCGAGGTGCCGAGATGTTGAGATTCGATGCAGTCAGCCGCGTTTATGATGATGGAACCCGTGCCATCGACGATGTGTCGCTACAGATCGAAAAAGGACAGTTTTGCGTACTGCTCGGTCCGTCCGGTGCGGGAAAATCCACCCTAATGAATATGGTCAACGGGGTGGTTATACCCACTGCCGGACACCTCACCATCGGTGATGTCGAACTTAACGGAAAAACCCGTAGCACCATTCAGCGCAAGGTGGGCATGATCCATCAGCAACTCCATCTGGTTCCCCGACTGTCGGTATTGCACAACGTCTTGTCCGGTGTACTGCCGCAGGTCGGATTCTGGCGTAGTTTGATCAAATCCTTTCCAGCGGAATATCAGCGCAAAGCCTGCCGCTTGTTACACGAGGTCGGTATGGAGGAAAGACATCTGTACCGGCGCGCCTCAGCACTTTCGGGTGGACAGCAACAGCGGGTCGCCATCGCTCGCGCCTTTTTGTCGAGACCGGAAGTGGTGCTCGCCGATGAACCGGTGGCTAGCCTCGATCCGGCGATGAGTCGCAGTGTGCTAAGCAGCTTGAAGACCGCTGCGCGCCACCATGGCGCGACGGTGATCTGCGCTTTGCATCAACTGGAATATGCCTTGGAATTTGCCGACCGCATCATCGCGCTCCGCAATGGCCGAGTGTTCTTGGATGGCCATCCCGATGCTATGGATGCGGATACCCAGGCTGAACTTTTTGAATTAGCGAGGCAGCCCAAACCCATGAGAACAGCGCTCCAGCAGGTGGCGGCGTGAGCACGGAGAGTGCCGCCAACCCCTGGGAAAGATGGGAACTGCACCGGACCATTACCCCACGCAACATCTTGTTACTGCTGGCTGTTTTCGTACTACTCGCCATCTCAGCACGCAACACGGAGATGGACACGGCCTTTATCGAAACCAGCAAAGCGGCACTGTCAGTAGTCGGTATCGGTGAATCGCAGGTCCTTGATGGCGCGCTACGCTTCGGCAGCAAGGCGTTTCCCATCCAGATTTCCCAACGCACTGCGGTGAGTCGGCTGGACAATTTTGATCCCGAAAATCTGCCGCTGTTCAGCTATATCGAGATAGCGGAGGAAAGAGATTATGACGCCCTGACCGAGACCTGGATTATTGAGGAGACCGAGTTCCTCATCGAACCCATCGGCTATCTGCTCAAGGTGTTGGGCAAAATGTGGGAGACCATTGAGATGGGGTTCTGGGGCACCTTCATTTCCGTCATGATTTCCTTACCATTGGGTATCCTGTCCAGCCGCAACTACACGCCAAACAAACTCATTTACGTCATTGCCCGAGGTTGGTTGAGTTTTCATCGCGCTATGCCGGAGTTAATCATCGCGCTATTCCTGGTGCTGATGTATGGCTTCGGTCCTATCGCCGGGGTGTTGGCGCTGGCAATCCATACCAGCGGGGTACTCGGCAAATTCTTTGCCGACGAGATTGAGAACGCCCCGCCCGGACCGCAGACCGCCTTGGCAGCATCCGGCGCTAACGCCATGAAAGTGCTGCGCTTTGCTGTGTTTCCGCATGTGCTGCCGGCCTGGATTGCCTATGTGCAGTATATCTTCGAACGCAATATCCGCACCGCGACCGTCCTCGGAATCGTCGGCGCCGGGGGTATCGGTACGGAATTGAAGGGACGTTGGGATTTGTTTGATTACGGCCATGTCGCCACGATCCTGCTGGTTATTTTCGTCACCGTCGTGGTGCTGGAAATGTTCTCGCAGAAGCTACGCAACAAAACGCTATAAGCCCAATGAAAATGAACACGCCCTCAAGAGAAGAATGGGTTAGCGCATTAAGCGCAGTTCCGGAAGAGACGCTCAGTGCGGTAGTCAACCGCTTTCCATCGAGTTGGAAAATTCAGCCCAAGGCTTTGCCGCAGGCGGGATTGGGAATGCTGAAAATGCGCGACAGCGCGCTTGGCGATCCCTTTTACCTTGGGGAATTTCCACTGGCCACCTGCTGGGTCACCGTGGTCACCGAAGCCGGAGAAGCTACCGAGGGTGCGGCCCTGATCATGGACGACCGAGTCGAACGCGCGGAACAGCTGGCGTTGTGCGATGCCGTGTTATCTGCCCGCCTGCCGGGTTGGCGACAGGTGGCTGAATTGGTCGAGCAAGGCGCTGAACGCCGTGACGAATTGACCCAGGAACGCAAGTCTATGTTGGCACGAACCCGGGTCGATTTCTCTCTGCTCGACGACGTGGGGGACAACGATGCTTGAGGTCGCCTCAATCTGGAGGCCGGATATTCAACAACAAAATTACCGTGCGCTGCTCGCCGCCATGTCGCGTCCCGGCCATATAAGGCCCATCCACCAGGCAGAAAATGACAACGGCGCCGCAACCGCCGTACTGGCGACCCTGCTTGATGGCTCAGTCACCTTGGCTGACCCCGATAGCTTGTTGCGTGAGGAAGAGTGGCCGCTTCTGCAAGCCGAAAACACCGATCCGGAAAACGCCGATTACATTCTATGCGCCGGACACAAAGCACCTGAATTCGAACCCAAACTCGGCACGCTGGCCAGTCCCGAACGCTCAGCAACGCTAGTCATTCAGGTGGCTAACTCTGACATGCGGTGATCTGCAACTCCGTTTGACTGGCCCCGGCGTCGACGGTCATATCGACTGCGCGCTTACCGGTCTCGATGCGGACTGGTTATCCCGCCGTGAAGACTGGGTCTGCGCCTTTCCAATGGGGGTTGATTGGTCATTAGTCGATCGTTCCGGCGTGCTGGCAATCCCGCGTACAATCAAAGTGGAGGTGTTCTGATGGGTTATGTTGCCGTCAAAGGCGGCGGCCAAGCGATTGAAGGGGCTAAGACGGTTTTCGATTACCTGCGCACACGCCAGGGCGAGGACGCGCAACCCTTACAACTCGACGCTATCGAACACCAGCTACGCTTGTTGCATGGCCGGGTGATCTCAGAGGGTGGGGTTTATCATCCGCGGCTGGCCTCGCTAGCGATTAAACAAGCTCAAGGCGACACTCTGGAAGCGGCATTCATCCTACGCGCCTACCGGTCTACGATGCCGCGCCTGGCCGAAACTGCGCCGTTGGATAGCCGCCGTATGCGGTTGACCCGACGCATTTCATCGGCGTTCAAGGATATTCCCGGCGGCCAGATGCTCGGCGCCACCACCGACTATCAGTTGCGTTTGCTGCGGATGGAGTTGCTTAACGAATCACCGCAACAGTTTCGCGCGATTGCCCGCGAGTGGCTCACCGGGCGGGACATCAATGATATTCCGGACACCTTCCCCAAGGTGCTTGAAACGCTTCGTCAGCAGGGCTTACTTGCACCACAGGACTCGCATGATGCCGAACGGAAACCCTTTGATATTACCCGCGAGCCGCTGATCTTCCCGGTACCGCGTTCGGCAGCATTGGCGACATTGGCCCGTGGCGAACAAGGCGCGTTGCTGGCGATCGCCTATTCCAACATGCGCGGTTACGGCGATATTCATCCTACTGTTGCTGAACTGCGGGTCGGTTATTTGCCGGTGATGTTGCCGCATCCCATTACCGGTAAACCGATGGAGATCGGCGAAGTTGAAATGACCGAATGCGAAGTGGTCGCCATGTACGACGGTGGCGAAGACGGAGCCAAGCCGGTTTTTACCCTAGGTTACGGTGCGTGCTTCGGTCACAACGAGGTCAAGGCCATCAGCATGGCGATTCTCGATCGTGCTCTGCAAGGCGGCATGCAGAACGGGGCTCGTAACCCGTCGGAAGATCCCGAGTTTGTCTTGTTGCATGTGGATGGCATCGACTCCATGGGCTTTTGTACCCACTATAAAATGCCGCACTATGTGACCTTCCAGTCCGACATGGATCGCCTGCGAACCACGCAGCAAAAACACGTCCCGGAGAACGCATCATGAACGCACCCGGACAACAATTCGGATTTCTGGACGAATACGCCAAGAAAGAAGTACGTCGGGC
>JAAUQA010000287.1 GCA_012032855.1 Candidatus Competibacteraceae bacterium | reverse complement strand
GGCTGCTGCGGGCGCGGTGTCGCCGTTGCCCGCCGGGCGGGGCATGGTCGCGCCGAAGGGGTTGAACATTTTCATCGCGTTCTCGAACAAGACCAAATTCTGTTTGCCCAATTCTTCCATGCGCTGGCTTGGGAACAATCCTTTGAACGCGTCCTGCATGATGCGGCGCATGTTCGATTCGTTTTGCGCGAAGGCTTCCATGCTGTGCTCAAGGTAACGCGGCACCATGCCGCCCAATGAGTCGCCGTAAAGCCCGATAATCTGGCGCAGGAACTTGATCGGCAAAGCGATTGCCCTTGCCTTCCTGCTCGACGATGATCTGCGCCGCCGCCGTATCCCACTCGTAAGTCGGGCCGAAGCGGGGGTACAAATCCGCCTTGCCTTCAGCCACCAAACAGGATTTCAAGGCGCTGCCTACACTGAGATGGTGATGCTCCCCTAAATACCGCAGATAGGTTTGCAAACGTCGTCCTTGATAAGCGGCACGGCTGCAGGCCACCCGGACTTTTGCCCGATTGACGCGCCGGGTATGAATACGGGCAGGCGCTTGATCGGGCAGTTGTTTGAAAGCACCGCTCTGACGATGAGCGAAGTAACAGACCCCGCTGACGGGCATTAGGATCAGTCCCAATACCGGCTCATGGCGATGGATCAAAGCGATATTGACGGAAAACTCATCATTGTGTTTGATAAACTCCCGCGTGCCGTCCAACGGGTCGACCAGCCAGAGCCACTCCCAATGGCGGCGTTCACTGAGGGGGATGATCTGCGCCTCTTCAGAGATAACCGGAATGTCCGGAGTCAGTGCAGTCAATTCCGCCAATATCCGTTCATGAGCGACCAAGTCCGCTTCCGTCACCGGGCTGCGATCCTCTTTTTCGCTGACAGTGAAATCGGCCCGGTAAATCGCCATGATTTCGCGACCGGCGGCCAGCGCGATTTTGCGGATCGGTTGAACCAATGCGGCGAGGTCGACAAACATGACAGCGAATTAGCGCCTGCGGGAGAGAGTAACGAATGCCATCTAATACCGTCCGCTGAGGACTCCGCGAGCCAAAAAAATCGATGCGATGGAACGGGCTTCGGTAAACTCATCATGGTTTAACAACCCGGCGATGTCGTTCAAAGACCAAGGCACGACTTCAATGGCTTCCGGTTCATCGCCCGGCATCTGTTGTGGGTAAAGATCGCGGGCCAATACAACGTGAGTCGTATGACCGAAGTAACCCGGCGCGATGGTCATTGAGGTCAACTGCTGCAACGTGCGCGCACCGTGCCCGACTTCTTCCATGATTTCGCGGTTGGCCGCCGCTAACACGTCTTCGCCCTGCTCGATCACGCCCTTGGGAAAACCCAGTTCATAACGGTGGGTGCCAGCGGCGTACTCGCGAACCAACAACACCGTGTCTTCAGCCAATACCGGAACGATCAGCACGGAACCGATCCTGGAACCCGGAACCCGTTCATATTCCACCTCGTTGCCGTTAGCGAAGCGCAAATTGACTTGCTCGACGCGGAACAGGCGACTGCGGGCAACAGTTTCGGTGTGCAGGACTTCCGGGATTTTACGCATCTCAGCCATTCGAATTTATGGGGCTTCCGCTGGGTAGACATTCCACTATCGGGAAAATTCTACACGATTCGGATGTTCTTGAGTGCTATGGCATACTTTAATGTAACAGTCGCTACCAAAGATATTGCTTTATGTTTCCTTGGCGTCACATAGACACTGTTCTTCTCGATATGGACGGCACCATCTTGGACTTGCGCTTCGACAATCATTTCTGGCTGGAGTACATGCCGCGTCGATACGGGGAAAAGCATGGACTGCCTGCCGAGCAGGCGCGAACCGAATTGCTCGCCCGCTATCGCGCCGTCGAAGGGACGCTAGCCTGGTATTGCATCGACTATTGGAGCGAGCAACTCGATCTGGATGTGGCGGCCCTGAAGCGAGAAGTTGATCATCTGATCGCAATACGCCCCAGCGCGGTTGAGTTTCTTGATGCGTTACGTCATTCGGGTAAGCGGGTCCTGTTAGTAACCAATGCTCATTCCGGTAGTCTCGGCTTGAAGATGGAGAAAACCCGCTTGAGCGGTCATTTCGACGGCTTGATTAGCTCACACGCGCTGGGCGCTCCCAAGGAAGACCCCGCGTTTTGGCCGCGACTCCGCGATTTTACGGCTTTTCAACCCCTGAACACGCTATTGGTAGATGATAACTTGACCATATTGAGAACCGCCCAAGACTATGGTGTCGCCTATTTACTGTCCATTTTGCGACCGGATTCCGCCCAACCGCCGAGAATTCCCGGCCAATTCCCGGCTATTCATGATTTTGCGGAACTGCTGCCGCTCAGCTGATCTTGGGTTCTCGCTTTGCCGCGTGCGATTGCCTATGTTCTAGGGCAAACTAACCGCATAGCAAGGCTCAACATCTGTCCAACATAGGGGGGACTCGTGGACGATCATTTTTCATTGGATGTGTTGAACGGCCACTTACAGGTCATCGACAGCTTACGCCAACGTCTCATCTACGTGAAATGGGAACACGAACCTTTCCTGTTGTTGGCCGATGTCATCGGTGATGTACACAAACTGGTGCGCAATCAGCCTGGGTATGGCCGAATTAGCGATTGGGCCGAGCAATTGGAAGCGCAACTGGCGGCATTTTCTGGAAATGCATATGCTCCCGCAAGGTGGCGAACGGTGGTATTTCCTGACCATGCTGGAAAACCTCTGCCACAGCGTAGATTTCGAGCCGATAGAAGAGCCAAAGAGCACTCAATTACCGTCAACTCTCAAAGGTGAAATTGTGTTGCTTGCCGGCGACGATGCCAAAGACCTCGCCGAACAGTTAACGAAACAGCGGTTTCGAGTCAGTCATACGCAAACGGCTGCTGATTTCCGAGTGCCCTTTTCTAAAGGCGTACCGCTTGCGGCGATCATCGATATGGATTTTCCGGAAGGCGCTTTAGTGGCCGGTATGCAGATGATGGCCGTTGCAGAGAATCGCTTAACAGTACCCTTGTTGTTTATGTCCGAACGCGGCGATCTCGCCGGACGCATGGAAGCGGTCAGCGCCGGAGGCGCAGCGTACTTGGTCAAGCCCGTTGATACGGTAGCCGTGTTAACCGCGTTGACTGATCAACTGTGGCAGGAATCGACTCGCGACGCGGCTGTATTGATCGTGACCGATAATCCCGTTGAGGCTCAAAGAATCACCACCGTGATGATTGCTGCGGGGGTAAGCAGCGAAGTCGTTGAGCAACCCCTGGAAGCCTTACAAGCGATCCAGAATCGGCAACCATCCGTGCTGGTGTTGGATTTGGACCTCAGTACCGTTGACGGTTTGGAGTTATTGCCAACCCTGCGGCAGACCTATAGTAATTTGACGATTATTGGCTGTTCGCTGCACACCGAACCCGACCGTAACCAACTGGTGTTAGCGGCGGGTGGTGATTATTTGCTCAACAAGTCGCAATTAGATAGTCATTTGTTATCGGCTTTGCGCCACGCGATACATCGCCATTTAGCGCAACGTCGGCAACTGGATCACATGCTTCAGCATGACACCGTCAGCGGGCTGTATAACCGGCGCTATTTTTTGGAAGGGCTCAAGCAAGCGGTTCAAGTCGACCAACGCAATGTTGCGGTGTTGCTGATTACTCTGGATAACTTGCGCGCGATGGAGGCTAAAGATGCTGCTGCTATCGACGATGTGGTGGCCGAGGCCGCCACCCGCCTCCGCAGTGTGCTGAAACCGGGGCAACAGGCTGCCCGATTTACCGATGCCGCGTTTATCGTGCTCAGTGAAGCAACTGCGAATGAATCACTATTGACTACTGCGCGGGCCATCCGCGCCGCGTTGGAAACCGATGCATTCGCAGTAGGCGATGCCTTCATGCAATTGCGCACCAGTATCGGTATCAGCATCACCGAAACTGAGGACAGCGATTATCAGGAATTGCTCCTGCAAGCGCAGCAAGCGTGTAGTACGGCGTGGGTCGCTAAGGGTGACCGGGTCATGATCTACGAACCCAGTGACGCCGAACCGGTTACCGAAGCGCTGCATCACCGTCGCTTGCTGGACGAAATTCGCGAAGCCTTGGATCAGCAACGAATGCGGCTTGTCTTTCAACCCATCGCCAGCCTGCGTAACGATTTGCAGGAACGCTATGAAGTGTGGCTACGTATTCGCAATCAAGATGGGCTGGAACTGCTGCCCGAAACCGTCTTTGCAGCGACTCAGCGCCATCGGTTGGGTATCCGTTTGGATCGTTGGGTGATTACCCGGGCATTGCGTCTCTTACAGAAACGCCATAATCAGGGTCAGGCGATTACCTTGTTCATCAATATCTCGCCGACGTTGCTGCATGACAAAGAGTTTACCGATTGGCTGAAACAAGTGTTGGAAAACGCTAATCTGCCGGCTCAGGGACTGGTCTTTGAAATGCCCGAAAGCACCGCCGAGCGGTACTTTCAAGCGTTGCGCAAATTCATGAGCCAAGTTAAACCGTTGGGTTGCGGATTTTCCCTGGACGGATTCGGCAACCACCCCCATTCCCTAGCTTTGCTAAAGAGTTTGGGGATGGATTATGCCAAGCTTGATCCTGCGCTAACTCGCGACTTAGTCGATGACCCTGAAAAACAAGCGGCACTTAAAGAGCTGGTGCAGCAATTAAGCGGGTTTCAGATCACGGTAGTGGCCAGCCATATCGAAGATTCTTCAACCCTGCAAACCTTATCAGCGTGCGGTATCAGCGCCGTACAAGGGTTTTGCTGCAAAACCGCAAGAAGTGATGGCTTACAATTTCAATGGCAACGTGCTGGAGTGAACCGATCAGCATTCCTCGCCGGTACAGGCGGTATCCCCATCGCGGGTTTTGCTGGTAGCCGCCAATGCCCGCGGCCCACTGCCCAATTGGGCGATGCGTTTGAGGGTGCCGTTCGGTAACCAGATGGTCGTTCCTTCGGGCAGAGCGACACGGCTGGCGCGCGCCGGATTGGTCCAAGCCGGATTCATCGTCAGCAAGTGCTGATTGTTCACGTTGTAGTACAACGCCAGGTCTGTTGCCAAGGCATCTTGTCGCAGCACCACGCGATCCCAATTTAGAGGCGACTCAGGATAGACTCCTTCCGGGAAATAGCGTTGCGCTTGACTAGCCACTTCACGTGCTGCCAGGGA
>JAAUQA010000286.1 GCA_012032855.1 Candidatus Competibacteraceae bacterium | reverse complement strand
GTCCATAGTGGACGCGGTACAGCGCGTAAAATCAGCAACGGGATTACGTATACCATGGCTGGCAAAACCGGTACGGCGCAAGTGTTTTCCCTGGGTCAGGACGAACGCTACAACGCCAAGCGTCTAGCTAAGCATCTACACGATCACGCCTGTTCGTCGCATTCGCCCCGGTCGACGCGCCCCGTATCGCAGTAGCGGTAATCGCTGAACATGGCGGCGGCGGCAGCTCCACAGCAGCGCCGATCGCTCGCCAAGTGCTGGATGCTTATCTAGGTGAAGATCGCTCATGAAGTCAACCGATGCTGATCCTTACGCCGTATTCAACAACGATACCCGCGTGCGGGACGATTGGTTAGCGCGGATTCATCTGGATGCACCGCTATTGCTCGGCTTGTTGATTGCTGCCGGGTTGGGATTAGCCATATTGTATAGCGCTGGTCAGGAAGACATGGGGTTAGTGGAACGCCAAAGCTTACGAGTCGGATTAAGCTTTATCGCCATGATCGGACTGGCTCAGGTTCCGCCGCACCAGTTACGGCTCTGGACCCCTTGGGTTTATTTACTCGGGATTGCCATCTGCTCGCCGTCCTGGTCACTGGCCAGGTATCCAAAGGCGCACAGCGGTGGCTGGATCTGGGCTTTGTGCGGTTTCAACCGTCTGAGCTGATGAAATTAGCCGTCCCCATGATGATGGCCTGGTATTTCGCCGATCGACCTCTGCCGCCGCAGTTTCGGCACTTGCTGGTCGGTATACTCATCACGCTACTGCCGGTACTGCTGATCGTCAAGCAACCGGATTTGGGCACCGCTTTGCTGGTCGCTTCGTCGGGTGCCTTTGTGCTGTTCTTGGGGGGGTTAAGCTGGAAAATTATTCTAGGCGCGATAGCCGGTTTGGCTGCAGCCACTCCGTTGGCCTGGCAATTCGGCCTGCACGATTATCAGCGACAGCGGGTATTGACGTTCCTCAACCCGGAAACCGACCCACTCGGTACCGGCTATCATATCATCCAGTCCAAGATCGCTATCGGTTCCGGTGGCCTCTACGGTAAGGGTTGGTTGAACGGCACCCAAGCGCATTTAGATTTTCTCCCAGAAGGTACAACCGATTTCATTTTTGCCGTGTTCGCCGAGGAGTTCGGTTTGATCGGCCTTTGCATGTTGCTGATTTTGTATATTCTTATTATTAGCCGCAGTCTGTATATCGCGGCCTGCGCGCCGGATACGTTTTCGCGCCTGCTGGCCGGCAGTCTGGCGCTGATCTTTTTTGTGTATGTCTTCGTCAACGCCGGCATGGTGTGCGGCTTGCTGCCGGTTGTCGGGCTACCGTTGCCCTTGATTAGTTACGGCGGCACTTCGTTGGTGACGATCATGGGCGGATTCGGTATCCTGATGAGCATTTATTCGCACCGTCGTTGGTTGTCCCAGTAGTTATTCAACAAAGGCACTATATGAGAATGCTTGTTTGGCTTAGCGTGGTTTTTCTGTTGAACGCCTGTGTGCAAGTCTATCAGCCGGGCATAGCGAGCAACAGGCGAAGCCATCGCAGCCACCGTCACCCCAAAAACGCAAGTTACCGCAACTCCTTCCTCAACCGGTTCCCGATCTGCACCACCCCCACCATCGGTAGTCGCCGTAAATACCGCCGCATTACCCACGCCCGTACCGGGCTCTTTGGCAAGCCGTGCCGATGTTCAAGCGTTTATAGAGGATATGGTGGCGAAGCACGGTTTCAGTCGGGCAGAATTGTATACTCTGTTCAGCCGTGCCCGTTCACGGGACGACATCATTGAACTGATCACCCGACCAGCCGAGGGCAAACCCTGGCACGCCTACCGCAAGATTTTCCTGACCAACGCCCGTATCGGTGGTGGCGTGGCGTTTTGGAATGCGCATAGGGCAACGTTGACCCGTGCCGAGCAGGTGTATGGCGTGCCGGCGGAAATTATCGTCGCCATCATCGGCGTGGAGACTTCGTATGGGGGCAATACGGGTAGCCATCGCGTTTTAGATGCGCTCGCTACCCTGGCTTTTGATTACCCACGCCGCGCCGATTTTTTCCGCAAGGAACTCGAACATTACCTGGTGTTGACCCGCGAGGAGGGGATTGATCCGCTGGCTTTAAAGGGTTCCTATGCCGGCGCTATGGGTCTAGCTCAGTTCATGCCCAGCAGCTACCGTTCTTATGCAGTAGATTTCGATGCTGATCAACACCGCAATCTGTGGACGAATCCCACTGACGCCATCGGCAGCGTCGCTAATTATTTGAGCGAGCACCGCTGGCAGCGGGGACAACCCATTGCGATACCTGCCCGGGTCAGTGGAACCCAGCACTCATCGCTGGTCAACAGCAAACTTGAAACACCAAGCCTTCCGGTCGCTGAGCTACGGCGACAAGGCGTCGAACCGATAGCGCCGGTCAATGATAACCAAACCGCGTTATTACTTGAGTATGACGCAACCAACGGGCCGGAATACTGGCTAGGTTTCCAGAATTTCTATGTCATCACCCGGTATAATCGCAGCCAACTTTACGCGATGGCTGTTTATCAGTTGGGCCAGGAAATTCGTAGGCGTTTATAGGGCAAGAATACAATCACCGGCGTCGGTGAATGCTGTGCCAACAATAACCACCGCCGCCGCAACCGCAGTAAAAACATTGCATACACTGAATTGGGGGGATTTATGAAGAGACGAAACACCAGCACTGTTTTGTTGTTGCTCTTTGTGATGATCGCCGGGTGCAGTACAACACCTTCACGAGCACCCGTAAAAAAAGTTCAGATACCGCAACCGACTCAGTTTCCTGAGCGGCAAACCCGAAAAACCCCACCTTCTGGTTCCGAACTCAGGCCATCCTGGGAACCTCCTAGCCGCACCGGCAACCCCGATTCCTATACAGTCTTCGGCAAAGAGTATTATGTGATGGACAGCAGTGAGAATTATCGCCAGCGCGGTACCGCTCTTGGTATGGCGATGCATTCCACGGCAAAAAAACCTCCAGCGGCGTGCCCTACAACATGTACGCCATGACCGCAGCTCATAAAAGCCTGCCGATTCCGACCTATGTACGGGTTAGGCATTTGGGTAATGGCCGCAGTATCGTGGTTAAAGTCAATGACCGCGGCCCGTTTGTAGACGACCGCGTCATCGATCTGTCCTACGCCGCCGCCGCCAAACTCGATATGGTTGGAACCGGTACCGCGCCGGTCGAGGTGGTCGCCCTGGCCCCATATCAATATCTCTCGGGTGCAAAAAGGCCCACCAATCCGGTGGCTTCAGCACCAGTTCGCCCGGCGCGCAGCACACCGCCTGTCGGCTCAAACCTTTATGTGCAGGTCGGCGCATTTTCTCAGCGTCAGAACGCAGAACGCCTGCAACATGAGTTGACTCCATACATTGCCTATAACGTGCGCATTGATTCCGCTCTCGGTCATTTGCACAAAGTGCGGGTAGGCCCGCTACAAACCGCAACCGAAGCGCAGCAATTAGTCGCCCAGTTATCCAACTTGGGAATCAATACGCCGACCATGATTTTCGAATAAGTCATGCTCCCACCGTATTATTCCGTACTTTGTGCCGCTCGCTATTGAGCGTTTAACCGCGAACAGTCGAGATCATCGCCGCATGCCTGTCATTGGATTTCTTTTTTTATTGGTGCCGTTCTTTCACCTTAACTCCCCCCGCCTGGGCGCAGGTAACGCCGACCGTTCCAGACCTGCCTGTACGCCATTACTTGTTAATGGATTACCACAGCGGCCGTTTATTAGCGGAAAGCGGTGGCGACGAACGTGCGGAACCGGCCAGTATCACCAAACTCATGGCAGGTTATATCGTGTACAAAAACCTGCGTGAGGGGCACATCAAAGACGATGACTTAGTCACTATCAGTGAGAACGCTTGGCGTACCGGGGGTTCTCGCATGTTCGTGGAACTCGGTAGCAAGGTTTCAGTGGACGATCTGATCATGGGCATGGTGGTGCAATCGGGTAACGACGCCACGGTTGCCTTGGCCGAGTTTGTAGCCGGCAGCTGAGAGCGCTTTTGCCACGTTGATGAACCAGCAAGCGGCTGCCCTTGGCCTAACCGGCTCACACTTCATGAATGCGACCGGCTTGCCCGGACCCGAGCATTACATGACTACACGTGATATTGCTAACTTGGCCAAAGCGATGATTCGGGACTTTCCCGAGGATTATGAGCGCTATTCAGTCCCCAACTTTACCTATAACAAGATTACCCAGTACAACCGCAATCGCCTGTTGAGTCAGGACGCCTCCGTGGATGGGGTCAAAACCGGTTATACCGACTCCGCCGGTTTTTGCCTCGCGGCATCGGCCAAACGCGACGATATGCGTTTGATCAGCGTGGTGCTTGGAGCTAAAAAAGAAAGCGATCGTTTTAGCGCCAGTCAAACCCTGCTCAATTACGGGTTTCGCTTTTTCGAGACCCATAAACTATATGATGGCAATCAGTCATTGACCAAGGTGCGTGTCTGGGGCGGCGACACCAATGAGTTACCGATCGGCTTGAACCAAACCCTGTATGCCACGATTCCCAAGGGGCGGTATGAGGAAATGCAAGCCGCGTTGCGCCCTTAATACCAACATCGAAGCGCCGGTACAAAAAGGGGGGCAATTGGGTAGTGTCGTTGTAACGCTAGGCGATGAAACCATCACTGAGGTACCCTTGGTCGCATTGGAGGATGTCGCCGAAGCCGGCTTCTTCGGACGGCTCTACGATCAGGCGGCGCGGGCAGTGTATTCACTCTTCGATTGATGGCTGAGAACCCATCCATCGCTTATTGGAATGGGCGCTTCTTACCCCTGAGCGAGGTAACGATTTCACCGCTGGATCGGGGTTTTCTGTTTGCCGATGGCGTCTACGAAGTGATTCCGGCCTATAATGGGCACCTGCTTGAGCTTGCCCGCCACTTGAACCGTTTGGCGAATAGTCTCAGCGCCATCGGCTTGGTGGGTGTTCCGACCAATACAGAGTGGGAAGCGTTGCTCAAAGAGCTGGTGGCCCGTAACAAGGGCGGGAATCTTTCAGTCTATTTGCAAATCACGCGCGGTGCACCTGCGTTACGGGATCATGCCCCATCACCGGCATCGCCTACCCTCTTCGCGATGACCCATGCGCTAAAATCACCGACTGCTTTGCACAATGGCATTGCGGCGGTAACGTTACCC